>NZ_JBOGBT010000059.1:0-39768 GCF_051656365.1 Silvania sp.
TTTTACCGTTCAGCTCTGGCAGTACAACGCCTACAGCTTTAGCAGCACCGGTAGAAGAAGGGATGATGTTCTGAGCTGCGCCGCGGCCGCCGCGCCAGTCTTTGTGAGACGGGCCATCAACAGTTTTCTGAGTAGCGGTGGTTGCGTGAACAGTGGTCATCAGGCCTTCAACGATACCGAAGTTGTCGTTGATAACTTTAGCCAGTGGTGCCAGGCAGTTGGTGGTGCAAGATGCGTTAGAAACGATATCCTGGCCAGCATACTTCTCGAAGTTTGCGCCTTTAACGAACATCGGAGTGTTGTCTTTGGAAGGACCAGTCAGTACAACTTTCTTCGCACCCGCAGTGATGTGTTTACGTGCGGTTTCGTCGGTCAGGAAGATACCTGTTGCTTCAGCAACAACATCAACACCGATTTCGTTCCACTTCAGGTTAGCTGGATCTTTTTCAGCAGTAACACGGATGGTTTTGCCGTTAACAACCAGGTGGCCGTCTTTCACTTCAACGGTGCCTTTGAAACGACCGTGAGTTGAGTCGTACTTCAGCATGTACGCCATGTATTCAGCGTCCAACAGATCGTTGATACCAACGATTTCGATGTCAGAACGTTCCTGAGCAGCACGGAAAACAATACGGCCGATACGGCCAAAACCGTTGATACCTACTTTGATAGTCATATATTCCACCAGCTATTTGTTAGTGAATAAAAGGTTGCGTGTAAAATTACAAAAACCTTACGCAGCGTCAAGCGGAATCGTGTCAATCATTGCGACAAATCAATCCTTCGCATTACCTTTGTTCGATTGACTCGCCTCACATTCCCTTTGAGCTTGCACACATGTGGGGGCTGCGCCCGGAAGTTTAAAGGGCTCCCCATATAAAAATGTGGAGTAGATCACATTTCGCTGCGTGCCTGTACGCGACGAGTAAGTTTAGAACAAAAGTTCATACTTCATTGTTAATATTTTGTTAGAATCGACGTTAAAAGTTGTCTGTTTCAACGGCGAGATGTCAGCATATGTCGAATAAACAAAACCCAGAAGAACTCAAAAAAAACCTCACAGAAATGCAGTTTTACGTGACGCAAAACCGCGGCACCGAACCGCCGTTTACCGGGCGTTTGCTGCATAATAAGCGCGATGGCGTATACCACTGCCTGGTGTGCGACTCGGCACTGTTTAACGCCCAGAGTAAGTACGATTCAGGCTGCGGCTGGCCAAGCTTTTATGAGCCGGTCAGCGAAGAGGCTGTTCGTTACCTGGACGACACCACCCATGGTATGCAGCGCATCGAGATCCGCTGCGGGAACTGTGACGCGCATCTCGGTCACGTCTTCCCGGATGGTCCTCAGCCGACCGGCGAGCGTTTCTGCGTCAATTCTGCCTCGTTAAGCTTCACCGATGATCAGAATGGCGACCAGACGAAAGGTTGAAAAATCGATTCAGCAAATTATTCCTTCGGAGCCAGGGTGAGCATGAATATTGATGAGATGATTAACGGCATGACGCCAGAGGTATATCAGCGGCTGGTGACGGCCGTTGAGCTCGGTAAATGGGCAGATGGCGTGGCCCTGACGGCGGAACAAAAAGAGAATTGTCTGCAACTGGTGATGCTGTGGCAAGCGCGTCACAACACCGAGGCGCAGCATATGACCATCGACACCCAAGGTCAGATGGTGATGAAGAGCAAGCGGGAGCTGAAAGAAGATTTCGGTATCACCCCGAAACCGTTCGCGACGTTTAAATCGTAACTGCTTCAAAGGCCGGGTAGGGCGTAACCACCACCCGGCTCAGTATACGTTTAGTGCTTAATCCCCAGTGACTCTGCCAGCTGTTTCGCCAGCTGGTTGTTGTCATCCGCACCATACTCCCAGAACATCGCGCCGGCCAGTCCCTTCGCTTTGATGTACTCCGCTTTAATGGCGACCGAGCGCGGGTTTTCGTAAGAGAGGGCAAACAGCGCCTTGCCCTCGGCAGACTTAACGGACAGCCACGGCACCTGAGCCTGCTCGTCCCAGTGCTCGGTAAAGCGTTTCTGTGGATCGTTTATCAACGTCTTCACGATATCGTTGTACTTCACATAGGTATCTTTGGTCAGGTCGTAACCCAGCGATTTGAACAGGCCAATCTCCTGCGGGCCAAAATAGGGCTGCGTCACAGGATTCTTTTGTGCATCCGGCTTACTCCAGTCGATACCCGGCTCAACGGAGCGCTTCGGTACGCGACCATAGAAACCGATGCCCAGGTTCATCTGCTGCGGCTTCAGTCCGGCGGCCAGATAGTTATTGACCACAAAGTCGACGCTGTATTTATCCGCTGCGGCGACGGTTGGCCAGGCGCTGGAATCATACAAATTGGCGTTGAAATACTGTGTCCCGTAGGCCATGTCGTAGGTCATCAGGTTGATGTAATCCAGCAGCGGTGCAACCGCCTTCACGTCGACCCACGTTTTTGGGCTTTCCGCGTTGGCACCCACGGCGATAGTGACCAGTTTATTCTTGCCGAACGCCTCGCGCAGTTCTTTCAGCAGCGCGGTGAAGTTATCCCGATCCTCAGGCTTGCTGGCGACCAGGCCCCATGCGCCATTCACCGGGTACTCCCAGTCGAGATCGATGCCGTCCAGGCCGTATTTTTTGACAATTTCCTGTGCAGAACGAATAAATACCGCCCGGGTCCCGGCGGTAGACGCTGCGCCCGAGAAGCCACGCGCGCCCCAGCCGCCAACGGAGAGCAGCACCTTGAGATTTGGGTTTTGTTTACGCAGGGTGGGGATTAACGCTAAATCGGCGGCGACCTTCGGCGAGAGCCAGATTTGATGGAGTTTAGTGGCATCTTTCAGCGCGGCGTTGGGTTCATCTTTCTCGTCGTTATAGACCAGACCAAATGAGTAGTTGAGATGGGTTATCTGACGCACATCCAGGGTATTGATATCGCCTCCCGGTCCGGCGGTGACATCGCCACCCCCGTTAAAATAGCCGACTGACATCAGGGGGCTGGCGGACACAACACAGGCGCAGAGCAGGGGCAAGGCTGCCAGTAATGGCAAACGTTTCATAGCGGTTCCTCTTTGACTTTGACGTTAAAAAAAACAAACACGCCACGTAATGGCGTGGCAAAAAAGTGCCAAAAAAGAATAGCATTGCCGCTTCGTTGGGAGTGCGAGGGAGTTCACTTTATGTGATTTACAGGAAATTGCTGCGTAGCGAGGGAGTGGTATTTTGTTGGCCGGGTAAGCGCGGCGCCACCCGGCAAAAGCAGCTAGGCCTGCGTCTCCAGCCAGTCTGCCAGCGTATACAGGGTTGCGCCTTCTGCCGCCATCTCCATAAACGCGTGGTTGCTGTCCTTCGGCTGAATATTCACCCCACGACAACCGTCGGTGATGACATTCACCGTATAGCCCAGCTGAAGTGCATCCAGCACGGTAAATTTCACGCAGTAATCGGTCGCCAGACCCATCACGATAAGCGCCTCGATCTCGTGATGGCGCAGCCACTGATCCAGCCCCGTTTTCTGCCGGTGGCCATTATCAAAAAAGGCGCTATAGCTGTCGATGTCCGGGTTTTCACCCTTCTGAAAGACGGCATCCAGGGCAAGGCTATCCAGCAATGGATGCAGCTCGGCGCCTTCGCTATGCTGCACGCAGTGATCGGGCCAGAAGGTTTGCGGCAAACCATCCAGCTCGCCCTGGGTGAATGGCTCGACGTGATGCTGACTGGCAAAACTGCCGTGATCCGCCGGATGCCAGTCCTGGCTGGCGACCACCGCCTCGCCGCGCGCTTTACACCAATCAATCAAGGTATTCGCCACGTCGACGGTACTGTCGCCTTCGGCAACCGCCAGCGCGCCGCCAGCGCAAAAATCGTTCTGCAGATCGACCAGTAACAGAGCCCGTTGTTTCATGCTGCCTCCTTATTCGTCTGGCGTCAGTTCGCCGCGCAGGTTTTGCATCATCGCTGTGCGGATCGACTGCACATCCAGATCCTGACTGAGTAAGTAGTGAAGTTTAGTCAGCGTGGCCTCTACCGTCATATCAAAGCCGCTGATGACTCCCGCGTGGGCCAGCGCGTTTCCGGTGGCATAGCCACCCATATTCACTTTGCCGGACATGCACTGGGTCAGGTTCACCACCACAATCCCGCGGCTGCTCGCCTCCTGTAGCTCTTTCAGGAACTCACCGTTCTGTGGCGCATTGCCCACGCCGTAAGAGCGCAGAATCAATGCTTTGACCGGCTGGCGCAGGAAGTTACGCACCACGTCGGCAGAAATGCCGGGATAAATGGTCACCACGCCAATCGGCTGGGGGGTGATCGGATGAACCACCAGCTCGCCAGCGGTGTGGGGAGCCGGTGGGGTGCCAAGGCGGCGGATGTGGATCCCGGCCTCCAGCAGCGGGGCCAGGTTCGGCGAGGCAAACGCGTCAAAGCCGTCGGCATGGGCTTTGGTGGTGCGATTCCCGCGATACAAGCGGTTATTGAAGAACAGGCTAACTTCGTTAATCGGGTAGTTCGCCGCGACGTACAGGGAATTCAGCAGGTTAATCTGCCCGTCGGAGCGCAGCTCCGCCAGCGGGATCTGCGACCCGGTAACGATCACCGGTTTACCGAGATTTTCCAGCATAAAGGAGAGCGCCGAGGCGGTAAATGCCATGGTGTCGGTGCCATGCAGGATCACAAAGCCATCATAGTCGTCGTAATGGGCCTGAATATCCTCGGCAATATGCAGCCAGTCTTCCGGCGTCATATCGGACGAGTCCATCAGCGGGGCATATTCATGGATGGTAAAGTCCGGCATCTCCGGGCGATGGAATTCGGGCATCAACGCCAGCTGGCGCTGCAGGTGACCGGAGACCGGAATATAGCCATTTTCAGAACGCTGCATACCGATCGTACCGCCGGTATAGGCCACATAAATTGATTTCTTCTGCATGATGTAATGTTCTTGGGCTTCAAAGAAAAATCCCCTCTTTACGGAAGAGGGGATGGGGATTAACGCACGTTCGCGCAGGTGAGGCAGAACGCGTAGCGGTTTTGCGGATCGTTAAAGGCAGCCAGCTTATCGCCTTCGGCTTTCACCGCTTTTGCGGCCACCGCCACCGGAGCTGGCAGGTACGCCTGAATCGCTTCTGGCAGCATGGCGCGCACGGAGCCGGAGAAGTTGTTCATCAGCATATCCACGAACGACGGCTCGTCCTGATAGAAGTCGATATGCCACTGCTTCAGTTTGGCCAGCTCGGCAGCTTTCGCCACGGCGTCATCGAAATCACCCAGGTTATCCACCAGACCGTTGTTCTTCGCATCCTGGCCCGTCCAGACGTGGCCCTGCGCGATCTCGTCGATCTGCTCGGGCGTTTTCTTCCGCGAATCGGCAACCAGGGTGATAAAGCGCTTGTAGCCGTTTTCGATACTGAGCTGCATCATCTGCGACACTTCCGGCGGTAACGCTTTAGTGACGGCGATATCCGCCAGCGGCGACGTCGCCACCCCGTCGGTATGCACGCCCAGATAATCCAGGCTGTTTTCCAGGGTATTAATTACCCCAAAGATGCCGATAGAGCCGGTCAGGGTACTCGGGTTCGCCACGATGTAGTTCGCCGGGGTTGAGATCCAGTAGCCGCCCGAGGCCGCCATCCCGCCCATAGAAACCACCACCGGTTTGCCCGCCGCGCGGGCGGCTGACAGTTCAGCGCGGATCACTTCTGATGCGCTGACGCTGCCCCCCGGGCTGTTCACCCGCAGCACAATCGCTTTCACTTTTGGATCGAGACGCGCGTCGCGGATCTGCGCGGCAGTGGTATCGCCGCCGACGTTACCTGGTGTCTCTTCGCCATCCATGATCGCCCCGTTGGCAAACACCACGGCGATGCTGTCACCCACATCGGACGGCTTATTCGCCTGATAGTCGTAGAAGCTAACCGCGCTGTAGTTTTTATCCTCTTTGCTCCAGCCGAACTCCTTGGTCAGGGATTTTTCAATCTCGGCGCTGGAGCCCAGGGCATCCACCAGTTTGTTATCGAGGGCATACTTCGCGGTATCGCCATCGGCTTTACGCAGCCCGTCGAGCATCGCCTGCGCGCCAGGGAAGACCTGAGCGGGGGTGATCTGACGGTTTGCGGCCACGGTAGCGAGATAGTTCTGCCACAGCTCGCCAATCCAGCGGCTGTCCGCTTCGCGGGCGGCAGGGGACATATTGTCGCGGATAAACGGCTCAACCGCTGATTTGTAGGTCCCGACGCGGAACACGTGGGTGGTCACTTTCAGCTTGTCGAGCAGGGATTTGTAGTAAAGGCCATTGGTGGCGAAACCGTGCAGATCGACGGTACCCTGCGGTGAGAGCCACACTTTATTGGCAAAGCTCGCCAGATAGTATTGCCCCTGGCTGTAGTTGTCGCCCACCGCAATTACCGGTTTGCCGCTGTCGCGAAATTCGCGCAGCGCTTTGCCGATATACTGCATGGACGGCTGATCGGCTCCGGCGAAGTTCTTCAGGTCGAGCACGATGCCGGTAATGTTGCGGTCATCTTTTGCCTGCCGGATTGCATCGACGATATCGAACAGGGAGTTTTCCTGCAGACGATCGCCGCCTGCGCCAAACAGCTGGCGGCCAATTACCCCGAGTCGGTTGCTGGTTGAGGGTTTATCCACCACCACCCCGGCGATATCCAGCAGCAGCGCCCCGCGCCCGGCATGCTGCGACGAGCTGCCGCTGCTGAGCTGCATCCAGACGCCCACGCAAACCATCACTAACAGGATGAAAAAGAGGTTCATCACCAGATTACGGACGAAATTCAGTAGTCGCCACGTCCATTTAAAAAAGCCGGCAATAAATCGCCAAAGGGTTCGCATGTATTCTCCCTGTCCAGGTTATGACCTTTCCCGTCGCCACAGGACGGTATTGTCGGGCTATCGTAATGACCCAACCGCCACTTGTCAGCAGGAATCGCCCGCCAGGCTGTAACAAAATCTGCGGTCGTGTTAATTTCGGGTAAATTTTAAGACAGGAGCTAACCCATGGATGCACTCGAACTGCTTGTTAACCGCCGTAGCGCGTCGCGTCTGGCGGAGCCCGCACCGGCGGGCGAACAGCTGGACAATATCCTGCGCGCCGGGATGCGTGCCCCCGATCATGGCACGCTACAGCCGTGGCACTTCTTTGTTATTGAAGGCGAAGGCCGCGAGCGCTTCAGCGCCCTGCTGCAAAAAGGGGCCACCGCCGCCGATCCGCAGGATGAAAAAGCGATTGAAAAAGCGCGCAGCGCACCGTTCCGTGCGCCGATGATTATCGCCGTGGTGGCCAAATGCCAGCCGCAGCACAAGGTGCCGGTGTGGGAGCAGGAGATGTCCGCAGGCTGTGCGGTGATGGCAATGCAGATGGCCGCCGTCGCGCAGGGCTTTAACGGTATCTGGCGCAGCGGTGCCTTAACCGACAGCCCGATTGTCCGCGAGGGCCTTCACTGTGGTGCAGACGATAAAATCGTCGGTTTCCTCTATCTCGGTACCCCGCAGCTGAAAGCCTCGACCACCGTCTCCGTGCCTGATACCTCGCCTTTCGTCACCCATTTCTGATGTGACGCCACAAAACTGTCTGGATCCTGAGCAAGTACCGCAGAATTCAGACAGTCATACTTACCACGTAATGGAATGAGCGTTAACATAACGTCATTGCTATAAAAGGAGATTGTCTATGAGCGAGCAAACCATTCGTTTAACGCAATACAGCCACGGAGCCGGTTGCGGTTGTAAAATTTCCCCCAAAGTGCTCGAAACCATTCTGCACAGCGAGCAGGCGAAGTTTGTCGACCCGAACCTGCTTGTTGGCAACGAAACGCGAGACGACGCTGCGGTGTACGATTTAGGTAACGGCACCAGTGTTATCAGCACCACCGATTTCTTCATGCCGATTGTCGACAATCCGTATGACTTTGGCCGCATCGCCGCCACCAACGCCATCAGCGACATCTTTGCGATGGGCGGCAAGCCGATCATGGCAATTGCGATCCTCGGCTGGCCAATTAACACTCTCGCGCCGGAGATCGCCCGTGAGGTGATTGAAGGCGGACGCTTTGCCTGCCAGCAGGCGGGAATTGCCCTGGCGGGTGGGCACTCGATTGATGCCCCGGAACCGATCTTTGGCCTCGCGGTCACCGGCGTGGTGCCGACCGAGCGCGTCAAACGCAACAGCACCGCCGAGGCGGGCTGCAAGCTGTTCCTCACCAAACCGCTGGGCATTGGCGTGCTCACCACCGCCGAGAAAAAATCGCTGCTGCAGCCGGAGCACGTTGGGCTGGCGACAGAGGTGATGTGCCAGATGAACCTGGCGGGAGCGGCGTTTGCCAATATCGACGGCGTGAAAGCAATGACCGATGTGACGGGCTTTGGCCTGCTGGGACACCTCAGCGAAGTGTGCCAGGGCGCGGGCGTGCAGGCACAGGTCTGGTATCAGGATGTACCGAAGCTGCCGGGCGTCGAAGCCTATATTGCCCAGGGCGCGGTCCCGGGCGGGACGCAGCGTAACTTTGCCAGCTACGGCCACCTGATGGGCGACATGCCAACTGAGTGGCGCGATCTGCTGTGCGATCCGCAAACTTCCGGCGGCCTGCTGCTGGCGGTGACGCCGGAGGCTGAAGCCGAAGCCCAGGCCACTGCCGCCGAGTTTGGCATCACCCTGACCGCCATTGGCGAGCTGGTGACCGCCCGCGGTGGTCGTCCGATGATTGAGATCCGTTAATTCAATGCGGTTATTTATTGCCGAAAAACCGAGCCTCGCTCGCGCCATCGCCGACGTGCTGCCTAAACCGCACCGCAAAGGCGATGGTTATATCGAATGTGGCAACGGGCAGGTGGTCACCTGGTGCATCGGCCACCTGTTAGAGCAGGCCCAGCCGGATGCTTACGACAGCCGCTACGCGCGCTGGAATCTGAACGATCTGCCGATCGTGCCGGAAAAATGGCAGCTCCAGCCGCGCCCGTCGGTGACCAAACAGCTGAACGTGATAAAGCGTCTGCTGCAGGATGCCGCCGAAGTGATCCACGCCGGTGACCCGGACAGGGAAGGGCAGCTGCTGGTGGATGAGGTGCTCGATTACCTCAGCCTGGCGCCTGAAAAGCGCAAGCTGGTGCAGCGCTGTCTGATTAACGATCTCAACCCGCAGGCGGTTGAACGTGCCATTTCACGTTTGCGCTCGAACAGCGAGTTTGTCCCGCTGTGCGTGTCGGCACTGGCCCGGGCCCGCGCCGACTGGCTGTACGGCATCAACATGACCCGCGCCTACACCATTCTGGGGCGTAACGCGGGCTATCAGGGGGTGCTCTCCGTCGGACGCGTGCAGACCCCGGTGCTGGGGCTGGTGGTGCGCCGCGATGAAGAGATCGAGAACTTTGTCGCCAAAGACTTCTTCGAGGTCAAAGCCCATATCGTCACCCCGAAGGACGAACGCTTCACGGCGATCTGGCAGCCGAGCGACGCCTGTGAACCCTATCAGGACGAAGAAGGTCGCTTGCTCAATCGAACGCTGGCCGAGCACGTCGTTAAGCGCATTGACGGCCAGCCAGCCATCGTCACCAGCTATAACGATAAACGGGAATCAGAACCTGCACCGCTGCCGTTCTCCCTCTCCTCGCTGCAGATCGAGGCGGCGAAACGTTACGGAATGAGCGCGCAGAACGTGCTGGATATCTGCCAGAAGCTGTATGAAACCCATAAGCTGATCACCTATCCGCGTTCCGACAGCCGCTATCTGCCGGAAGAGCATTTTGCCGGTCGTCACGCGGTGCTGAACGCCATAGCCGCCCATGCGCCCGATCTGGTGCCGCAGCCGGTGGTGAATCCAGATATCCGCAACCGCTGCTGGGACGATAAGAAGGTGGATGCCCACCACGCCATCATCCCGACGGCGCGTAGCAGTTCCGTCAATCTGACCGACAACGAAGCGAAGGTTTATCACCTCGTTGCGCGTCAGTATCTGATGCAGTTCTGCCCGGACGCGCTGTTCCGCAAGTGCGTCATTGAACTGGAGATTGCCAAAGGCAAGTTTGTGGCCAAGGCGCGCTTCCTTGCGGAGGCGGGCTGGCGCACGCTGCTGGGCAATAAAGAGCGTGATGAAGAGAACGATGGCACGCCGTTACCGGTTGTGAAAAAAGAGGATGAGCTGCTGTGCGAGAAGGGCGAAGTGGTCGAGCGTCAGACCCAGCCGCCGCGCCACTTTACCGACGCCACGCTGCTGTCGGCGATGACCGGGATCGCCCGCTTCGTGCAGGATAAAGAGCTCAAGAAGATCCTGCGAGCCACCGACGGGCTGGGAACCGAAGCCACCCGCGCCGGGATCATCGAGCTGTTGTTCAAGCGCGGTTTTCTGCATAAGAAGGGGCGGTCTATCCTCTCGTCGGATGCCGGAAGGGCGCTGATCCACTCCCTACCGGAGATGGCTGCCAGGCCGGACATGACTGCGCACTGGGAGTCGACCCTGACTCAGATCAGCGAAAAACAGTGCCGCTACCAGGACTTTATGCAGCCGCTGGTGGGGACGTTATTCGATCTGATTAACCAGGCGCGTACTACGCCGGTGAGGGATTTTCGCGGTATCGTTGCGCCGGGCGGCGGCGACAAGAAGAAAAAGTTTAAGAAGAAGAGTGCGGCGTAAAAAGCACGGTTTTCTCCCTCTCCCTGTGGGAGAGGGTCGGGGTGAGGGCCCCGACCGCACAGAACTATAGCTTAGATCACGCCCTGACCCATCATCGCATCCGCCACCTTCACGAATCCGGCAATGTTCGCCCCGCGCACGTAGTTGGTTTGCTTATCTTCCCCGCCGTACTCGACGCAGGCATGGTGAATATCCAGCATGATGTGATGCAGACGCGCATCCACTTTCTCGGCTTTCCAGCCCATACGGGCGGCGTTCTGCGCCATCTCCAGACCGGAGGTCGCCACACCGCCCGCGTTAGCCGCTTTACCCGGTGCAAACAGTACGCCCGCCTGCAGGAAGAGGTCGGTGGCTTCGATGGTGGTCGGCATGTTGGCACCTTCGGCAACCGCTTTCACGCCGTTAGCGATCAGCTGGTGCGCTGCATCCACGTCCAGTTCGTTCTGAGTGGCGCACGGCAGGGCGATATCCACCGGCACGGCCCACGGCTGTTTGCCTTCCAGATAGTTGAGGCCGAACTCACGGGCGTAATCCGCCACGCGACCGTCGCGGCTGGCTTTGATTTCGCACAGACGCGCCAGTTTTTCAGGGGTGAAGCCCGCTTCATCTACCACGGTGCCGCTGGAGTCAGACGCGGTGATCACGCGCGCGCCAAACTGCATCGCTTTTTCGATGGCGTACTGGGCCACGTTGCCGGAGCCGGACACCGCAACGCGCATCCCTTCAAAGCTCAGGCCGTGACGCTTAAGCATCGCTTCGGTGAAATAGACCAGGCCGTAGCCGGTGGCTTCCGGGCGGATCAAGCTGCCGCCGAAGGAGAGGCCTTTCCCGGTAAAGACGCAGGCGCTGTTGTTGGAGAGTTTTTTCATCATCCCGGCCATAAAGCCCACTTCGCGACCGCCCACGCCGATATCCCCGGCCGGTACGTCGGTATCTGCGCCCAGGTGACGGTACAGTTCGGTCATCAGCGACTGGCAGAAACGCATCACTTCGCCTTCGCTTTTGCCTTTCGGATCAAAATCGCTGCCGCCTTTGCCGCCGCCCATAGGCAGGGTGGTCAGGGCGTTTTTAAAGGTCTGCTCAAAGCCGAGGAACTTGAGGATCGACAGGTTTACCGACGGGTGGAAACGCATGCCGCCCTTGAACGGGCCGATAGCGGAGTTGAACTGCACGCGCCAGGCGCGGTTAACCTGCACCTGATTGCGGTCATCGACCCATACCACGCGGAACTGGATCACGCGCTCCGGTTCAACCAGGCGTTCAAGCAGCGACATCTGACGATAGCGGGGGTTTTGTTCCAGGAATGGCCACAAGGTGGTCATGACTTCCCGTACCGCCTGAGCAAACTCGCTCTGATGTGGGTCACGCTGCTGAACGCGGTTCAGAAAGGATTCAAGAGAGTAAGCCTGGTCCATAACTATAAGTTCCTCTAATATATTGGGATTATTTTATTTGTAACAAAAATGTGCGTGATGTTGTGTTTTTCGACTATACCACCCGTTGCGCTTTGAGGCGCAAGCAAAATTTCCGCGTCCAGATAAATTCATTAAACGCGCCGGGTCATAACAAAAAACGATGACGGAAAGGATTAAAGCTTCACGGGATTTTTACCGTTATATACCCGTCATACTTCAAGTTGCATGCGCGTTGGCTCTCCTCGCTCACCCCAGTCACTTACTGGAGTAAGCTCCAGGGGATTCCCTGCGTTGCCGCCTTCCTGCAACTCGAATTATTTAGGGTATAGTCATTATCAGGACACAACTGGAAGAGGCGTCGATGAACCGTTTTGTGATGATTGTTGTACTTGGGCTTTTTGCTGCGGGCAGTCAGGCCGAGCAGCGGTTTGGCTCGAACGTGGATGTCAGCGTGCCGCCAGAGGTCTTTAGCTCCGGCGGTCAGCGTGCGCAGCCCTGCAATCAGTGCTGCATCTATCAGGATCAAAACTATTCAGAAGGGGCGGTGGTGAAAGCCGATGGCGTGATGTTGCAGTGCCAGCGCGATCCACAGGCGATCAGCACGAATCCGCTGGTGTGGCGGCGGGTAAGAGAATAAAGGCTTCCAGCAGCGGGATATCCGCCGGGGCTAAATCGTAGCCGAAGGCCTCCTGCGGCGTACACCACACCAGCTGGCTGTGGTAATGCGCCACCGGTGTGCCGACAAAGTGCGCCACATGCCAGGCGTGAAGATGGATCAGCCGTTGGGAGACTTCGCGTTGATGGCTGGCGACGTAGCGGGTCGGCTGTGTCTCAATACCCAGCTCCTCGCGCAGCTCGCGGATCAGTGCCGCGGGCTGGGTTTCACCGCTTTCGACTTTGCCCCCGGCAAATTCCCACATCCCCGGCTGGTCGGCGTGCGTCGGGCGCTGCGCCAGTAAAATTTTGCCATCCCGTTCGAGAATAGCGCAGACAACATCGAGTGTTTTTAGCATGGTCATCAATAATGGTTGTCAGAAAAAGAGATAATATTTGCGGACTTAACCGATACCCGTGAGGATCCTGTGAACGAAACGCCCCCAGCCTGGGTTAAACCCATCGAATCGATACCCGCCAGTTTAACGCCGATTGCCAGGATGCAGAAAAAACATTACGGCGCGGTGCTCAATCCGCTGCGCTGGTGGGGAAGAATGCCCCGGCTGTTCTGGCTGGTGGCGCTGTTCGTTGGCTTTCTTGAACGCCGAAAATCGCCCCTCAACCCGGTGCTGCGATCGCTGCTGATGACCCGTATCTCGCAGGTGTGCCACTGCGCGTTCTGTATCGATGCCAACTCCCTGCGGCTGGCGGAACGCTGCGGGGCGCTGGATAAAGTGCAGGCGGTACAACACTGGCGCGACAGTGCCTTATTCAGTGAGGAAGAGCGCGCCGCGCTGGCCTACGCCGAGGCGGTCACCGCCACACCGCCCGCGGTGGACGGCGCCATCAAAGCCCAGCTCTGCCGCCACTTCGATGCCAATGCCATTACCGAAATGACGGCGCTTATCGCGTTTCAGAATCTGTCGGCACGCTTCAATGCGGCGCTGGATATCCCTGCGCAGGGGCTGTGTTCCCTCCCGGGAGAAAACCGCGATGCTTGATCGTCACCTTCATCCCCGTCTCAAGCCGCTGCTCAACCAGCTGGTGGCGAGACTCGATAAACCCGGTATTACCCCCGACGGCATCACCCTAATTGGCTTTGCGATCGGGGTGCTGGCGCTGCCGTTCCTGGCGCTGGGCTGGTATCTGGCGGCGCTGGTGGCTGTCCTGCTGAACCGCCTGCTGGACGGACTGGACGGGGCGCTGGCGCGGCGGCGCGGGTTAACCGATGCCGGGGGTTTTCTCGATATCGCCCTCGACTTTCTGTTTTATGCCCTGGTGCCGTTTGGTTTTGCGCTGGCCGATCCCTTCAACAACGCGCTCCCGGCGGCCTGGCTGCTGTTTGCGTTTATCGGCACCGGCAGCAGTTTTCTGGCCTTTGCGGCGCTGGCGGCCAAACACGATATCGACAATCCAGGCTATGCCCATAAGTCGTTTTACTATCTGGGCGGGCTGACGGAAGGGACGGAAACGCTGCTGATGTTTGCGCTGTGCTGCCTGTTTCCGGCGCACTTTGCGTGGTTAGCGTGGGTGTTTGGCGCGCTGTGCTGGCTGACCACCGCAACGCGCATCTGGAGTGGGTATCTGACGCTGAAAAACACTCAGCGCCAGTAGGGCCGGTTACAGGGAGCTGTCTGGCCCGCGCTCGCCGGTTGAGACCGGGTTCTGCGGATGACTGCTCCACTCGTACCAGCCCCCGTCGTAGACACCGACATTCTTCCAGCCCATCGCCCGGGCGTACATAAAGGTTTCAGAGGCGCGCCAGCCGGTACCGCAGTAAAACGCCACCTGCTGATCCGGCAAAATGTTCCACTGCTTCCACATGGCGGCGATGTCTGCCGCGCTGCGCATGGTGCCGTCCGGGTTGTGGAAATCTTCCATATGGGTGGCGTCGCTGCCCGCGTGACCCCAGCGGGCGCCTTTGATTTCACCCTTCGGCTTGATGTAGCTGTAGCCGCTGGTGACGCCGGTAAATTCCGGCCACGAGCGGATGCTGACCAGCGACGCGTCTTTGCGATGCAGCAGGCCGCGGGCCTGTTCCATATCCAGCATCAGCTGTGGCTGACCCGGGATCGGTGCGCCAAAGTCAGGCGCTGGCTTGACCTTGTCCGCCGTCCCACGCTCAACCGGCAGCTTCGCATCATCCCAGGCTTTCCAGCCGCCATCCAGCAGACGCACGTCTTTCACCCCGGCATACAGCATAATCTGCGCCACGCGCGCGGCGGCATACACGTCGCGTCCGTAGAGAATCACCGTGGTGTCATGGCGGATCCCATGTTTTGCCAGCATCGCTTTCAGATCCGCATCGGAGACTTTATTCCACAGCGGCTCGCTTTCGACTTCATTGGTGTCGATATAGCCCGCGCCGGGTATATGGTTCAGCAGATAAAATTTAGGCGCGCCCCAGGCGGCTTCAATCACCTTCCACTCCCCGGCAGGGGCGGCGGAAACCGGTTTACCCTGCTGGAGTTGATGCAGCCACTGGGGATAAACCAGCTGTTCGAAATGGACAAGACGCTGGAGGCGATTCGGCGTTTGCAGGGCATCGCTCAGCAGCGTGACATGGGTAAAGCCCGCCTGCGCCAGCCGCGTTTTGACGGCCTGATTGTCCCCCTCGTTGCCGTATAAGGCGACCGGAGTGGTTGGCGTCAGCTGGTGCTGGGTCGCCCAGGTTTTCAGCTGGGTATCATTCATCGCGCCAAGCCAGCTGGCGGAGAGATTCAGAGCCGCGGGTTCATGCCCGGAAGGACCGTTCAGCGCCTGCGGCCAGCCGTTATAAAAGGCGCTGGCGCGGGTATCGATAACTGCGCCCTGCTGCTGTTGCAGCTGTGCGAGGGTCAGGGAATGCGCCATGTCAGCGGCAAAAGAACAAAAAGAGGCGAGACCTAAAGCGGCGGTCAGCGCGGTCAGTTGAGAAACACGTTTCATCGAAATGCCCGTACGGAAAGAAAAGAGCGCTGATTGTGGCAACCTGTGCAACAGAAAACGTTGCGTTGGCGCAGGTTGCAGCACGATTCATTGCCAGTTTGCGATTGGCAGGACGCAACCGTCGACGGGAACGTCGGCCTCGTCGTGCGTCACCTGCACCACGGGGATCCCGCGGGCGCGCACTTCGGCAAACACCCAGCGGCGAAACTGCGCCCGCAGGTGTTGATCCAGTCGGCTAAAGGGCTCATCGAGCAGCAGCGCCTGCGGCTGGGCCAGCAGGGCGCGCAGCAGGCTGACTCTGGCACGCTGCCCCCCGGAGAGGGTGGCGGGATCGCGGTGAAAAAAGCCCTCCAGCTCGGCGGCATCGAGTGCATCACGCACCTGCGCTTTGCGCGCGTGGCCTTTGATCGCCGCCGGCAGCGCCAGCAGTAAATTTTGCCCGACGCTGAAGTGCTCGAACAGTAACGGATCCTGAAACAGCAGACCCAGCCCGCGCTGTTCCGTCGGCAGGCTGTCGCAGCGCCGGGCGTTGATCCACAGCTCCCCCTCGGCGCGAAAATCGCCGGGCAGCGCCCCGGCCATCCAGGCGAACAGCGACGATTTGCCGCTGCCGGACGGGCCCATCAGGGTGAGGATTTCGCCGGGCTGCACGGTAAAACTGACCTTCTTCAGTAGCGTGGTCTGGCCCAGAGAAAGCGAAAAATCGGTGACCATCAGCATTAACGTAACCCCTGTCGGAAGCGGCCAATCAGCCGGGATAAAGCCACGCAGGCGGCGAAGACCAGCGCGGGCAACAGCAGTTGCCACAGCGCCTGCGCTGCCAGTACCGCGCTGCTGCCTCCGCTGCTGAGCGCCACGGCCTCGGTGGTAAACGTGGTCACCCGTCCGCTGCCCAGCCACAAGGTGGGCAGATACTGCGCCATGCTGACCGAAAACCCGACCGCAAACGCGGTGAGGGCCGGGCGGAGCATCTGCGGGCATTTAACCAGCCAGAAGATTTTACTCGATCCCCAGCCGAGCGTGCGGGCGATGAGGATCAGACGCGGATCGAGCCTGCGCCACGCCGGCTGCATTACCAGCAGCATCCACGGCAGCACCCACAGTAGATGCCCCCACAGCACGGCAATAAACTGCCCGTCGAGCTGCAACGCCAGCGCCAGCTGATACTGCCCGGCCACCAGCGGCAGGGCGGGCAGCGCCAGCGGCATCCAGACCCACAGCGCCCCGCGCTGCGGTCCCCACTCCAGCCACAGCAGAATGACCCCCAACGCAATAGCGGCAGAGCACAATCCCAGCGCCAGGCTGGTTGCGGCGTTAGTGCTGGAAAACGTGCTCTCCCTTGCCACAACGGCCAGCACCACCACGCTGAGCAGCCCAATGAGCGGCAGCAGCAGGCCGCAGACGCGCCCCGTCATCAGCGGACGCGGGGCCGAACGCACCCCCGAAACGGCCGGGATTGTGCGCCTCCAGCGCCGCCAGCCGACAAACAGCGCGACGGCGATGATTTCCAGCAGCACCAGCAGGATCACGCACAGCAGCAACCCTTTGGCCTGCTGGCCGGTATCGCCCTGCGAGAGCCACTGCCAGGCCAGCACCGCCAGCGTGGGCGGGTTGCCCGGGCCGAGGATGAGGGCCACATCCACCACCGACAGCGACCAGGCGATCGTTGCCAGCATTACCGCCCCGAGGGCCGGGGCAATGGCGGGCAGGATCAGCCAGCGCAGCGCCTGCCAGCGGCCATAGCCCAGCGATCGCAGCACGGTGACTTTCTGTGCCAGCTCTTTTTCCGGCAGCGAGGCGTAAATCGCCCAGATCACAAAGGCGCTCTCTTTCACTGCGAGCGTCAGTCCCAGCCCGACGCCGTAGGGATCCATCATCGGCGAGCAGAAGGTGCAGACGCGGTACAGGGCGCCGCCTTCGGCAAACATCAGCAGCACGCTCACCGCAAAGGCCACGTGGGGGATCGCCAGCAGCCACGGCAACTGGGAGCACAGTCGCCGCCAGCGGATGCCGGGCCACAGGTCGGCAACCACCGCCAGCGCCAGCATTAACGCTCCGGCGGCGGCGATGAGCGTCGAGACCAGGGTGGCGATAAGCGCCTGCACAAGCTGGCTGTCCGTAGCCAGCGCCCGCCAGTTGTCCACCGAAAAGACCGGTGGCAGCAGCAGGGCGAGGGCGGGCAGCAGCGGCAGATAGACGGCTATCAGCAGCAGCCAGGCAAGCCAGCTTAGTGGGTGCCGTAGCGGCGCAGCCATTCCTGCTCCAGTGCATTCACCCAGGCGGCATGCGGTTCGCCCAGGGTGGTAGGTAACCCGGTTGGGATCAACTGACGCAGCGCGGTGGCTTCCGCAGCGGGCAAGGCATCTGGCGCAAGCACGCTCGGATCCCCCCAGTTGGCCGGATCCGCCTTGCGGATCTGCGCCTGCGGCGAGAGTAAAAAGTTTGCGACCACTTTCGCGCCCGCAGTAGCGGAGGCATTGGCCGGAATCGTCACAAAATGGACGTTGCCAATCATTCCTTGCTGAAAACCAAAGCTGTAGCTGTCCGACGGCAGCTCTTTGCTGCTGACTTTTTGCCGGGCGTGGGCCGGGTTAAAGGTGATGGAGAGGTTCAGGCTTCCGGCGGCCAGCAGGGCATCCATCCGCGCGGGCGATGGAGGGAAATCTTTACCGTTGCGCCACAGATGCGGGTGCAGTTTATCCAGATACGCCCACAGCGGGGCCGTTACGGCTGCGAAGGTGGCGCTGTTCGGCGGCTGCTTCAGGGCGTCGGGCCGGGTGGTTTGCGTCAGCAGGATCTGCTGCAGAAATGCGGTACCGGTAAAATCGGGCGGGCGCGGGTAGGTTACGGTGCCGGGGTGCTGGCGGGCATACTCGAGCAGCGCCTGAGGGTCTGCCAGCGGTTCAGGCAATTGCTGGCGGGTGGCGATAAAGGTGAGCTGCGCGCTGCCCCACGGGGATTCTGCCCCCTCGGTCGGAATGGCAAAATCCTCCGTGACCGGTTTAGTCGTGTCGACATAGCGCCAGTTGGGGAGCGTCTGCGCCCAGCCGGTCTGTAACAGCCCGGCGCTTTTCAGGGTGCGGAAGTTTTCCCCGTTCACCCAGAGCAGGTCGACAGAGCCGTTGGCTTTTCGTCCGGCACTGGCCTCGGTCTGGATGCGCTTCACCGCATCGGCGGCATCCGCCAGACGGACAATTTTCAGGGTGATGGCGTAGTGGCTTTTCATCTCGCCGCTGACCCAGTCAAGGTAGCGATTCACCGCGGCATCGCCGCCCCAGGCGTTAAACCAGACGGTCTGCCCGCGGGCGTCTTCTTTGATTTGTTGCCAGCTGTCATCAGCCAGCGCTGGGCCTGCAAGCAGCAGACCGGTCAGTAACATGCAAAAACGCACACGGCGCATTATGCCCCCTGTTATGGAGAAGGTCGGGAAAAGCGGGCGAACAGCCAGCGGGTAACGAGCGGCAGCAATCCCAGCACCGTAAAGGCAAAAACCACGCCGGGCGAGAGGATATCACGCAGTGAGGCAATCTGCCCCAACTGGTGTCCGGCATTAAGATAGACAATGGCACCGGGCAGCATTCCTGCCTGACTGACCCACCAGTAGCGGCGCACCCCCAGGGTGGTGACGCCTGCCAGCAGGTTCACCAGGAAGAACGGAAACAGCGGCATCAGGCGCAGGGCAAACAGATAAAACGCCCCGCTGTGCGCTACCCCATCATTGACGGTACGCATCGGCCCGGCAAAGCGGCGTTGGACCCAGTCGCGCAGCAGGTAGCGGCTGGTCAGCATCGCCAGCGTCGCCCCAAGCGTAGAGGCGAACGACACCAGCAGGATCCCTGGCCAAAGGCCGAACAGCGCCCCGCCGAGCAGGGTGAATACCGCCGCACCCGGTACGGACAGGGCGGTCACCAGCACGTAGGCGACGAAAAAGAGGGCCGCGCTTAGCAGCGGTGACTGCTGGCAATAATCCAGCAACGCCTGATGGTGCGCCTGCAGGGATCCCAACGTCAGTGCGCCGGGCGGTAATTGCGTAACGATAATGACAAATGCGCCCAGAAGGGCGCACAGGAGGGTGATTTTACGGCCGTTCGCGGTCATCCATTACACGCTGAATTTGGCCCACACCGGGGCGTGATCGGACGGTTTTTCCATGCTGCGGATCTCATAGTCGATCCCGGTTTCGATGCAGCGTTCGGCCAGCACCGGGCTTGCCAGCAGCAGGTCAATACGCAGGCCGCGGTTGTCATTAAAGCCTTTGGAGCGGTAATCAAACCACGAGAAGCGGTCCAGCGTCTGTGGGTTGGCGTGGCGGAAGGTATCCACCAGACCCCAGTCCAGCAGACGTGCCATCCACTCGCGCTCTTCCGGCAGGAAGGAGCATTTCCCTGTGCGCAGCCAGCGTTTGCGGCTGTCTTCGCCGATGCCGATATCCAGATCGGTATGGCTGATGTTCATGTCGCCCATGATCAGCACCGGGTTCTCTTTTTTCAGCTCGGTTTCGAGGAACGACTGCAGATCCTGATAAAACTTCTCTTTTGCCGGGAACTTCAGCGGGTGGTCACGGCTTTCGCCCTGCGGGAAGTAACCATTGATAACGGTGATGTTCCCCAGCGGTGAGGGGATTTCCGCCATGATGATGCGGCGCTGGGACTCTTCGTTATCACCCGGAAATCCACGACGTACGGAGACCGGCGTCTCTTTGGTCAGCAGGGCCACGCCGTAATGGCCTTTCTGGCCGTGGTAAAAGACGTTGTAACCGAGCTTTGCCACCTCTTCGAGAGGGAACATATCGTCGTGTACTTTTGTCTCCTGCAGGCCAATCACATCGGGCTGATGTTGCTCGACGATGGCTTGCAGTTGGTGAGGACGGGCGCGCAGGCCGTTGATATTAAAAGAGACAAATTTCATAGTCGCTGCCGGTGCAAGGTGAATAGTGCAAGGATGGTAGCAGAATTTCGCCTGACTGACTGCCGCGCTCACGCGGGAATCGCCAATTACTGCGACAGTTTTCGCCGACAGTGCAATTTTTGCACCGTTCTGGCGCGTGATGCCCTGCGATGGCGCGTAAAGGGTCCACAAATTTCGCGAGCGATCACAATTCCAGAATTATATTTGGCTTCTGAATAATATTTCTGTTTTTCCTCCGGTAAAGCCGCGCTTGCTGCAAAAATATTCACTTTTTATGCAATAACAGTGAATAACTCCATGTAGTAACCTATTGATATTTCTGCTCCACACCTCGTTTATGCATTTTTTCCGCTGGCTGGCACGATCGCTGCAATCTACATTTACAGCGCAAACACATAAATATTTAACATTTAATCAACCTTTTGTTTACCCGGATGAGGTCGCTATGTCTCTGTCAATTACGCGTGAAAACTTTGATGAATGGATGATGCCGGTTTACGCCCCGGCGGCTTTTATTCCGGTTCGGGGAGAGGGCTCACGCCTGTGGGATCAGCAGGGTAAAGAGTACATCGACTTTGCAGGGGGAATTGCGGTCAACGCGCTGGGCCATGCCCATCCGGCGCTGCGTCAGGCGCTGAATGACCAGGCAGCGAAGTTCTGGCATACCGGTAACGGCTTCACCAACGAGCCGGTCCTGCGCCTGGCGAAACGCCTGATTGACGCCACCTTTGCCGAAAAAGTGTTCTTCTGTAACTCCGGGGCCGAAGCCAACGAAGCGGCGCTGAAGCTGGCGCGTAAGTACGCCCATGACAACTTTGGCATCCAGAAGAGCGGGATTGTCGCCTTCAAGAATGCCTTCCACGGCCGCACGCTGTTTACCGTCAGCGCAGGCGGTCAGCCTGCTTATTCGCAGGACTTTGCCCCGCTGCCGCCGGATATTCGCCATGCGGTATATAACGATTTGCAGTCCGCCAGCGAGTTGATTGACGACACCACCTGCGCGGTGATCGTCGAGCCAATGCAGGGCGAGGGCGGCGT
This sequence comes from Silvania sp., assembly GCF_051656365.1. Taxonomy (NCBI): domain Bacteria; kingdom Pseudomonadati; phylum Pseudomonadota; class Gammaproteobacteria; order Enterobacterales; family Enterobacteriaceae; genus Silvania; species Silvania sp. Next base: position 21,578 of record NZ_JBOGBT010000059.1, read on the forward strand.
GCTGCCGGCTGATATTACCTTCCTGCAGGGGCTGCGCGAGCTGTGCGATCGCCACAACGCGGTGCTGATTTTTGATGAAGTGCAAACCGGCGTGGGGCGCACCGGCGAGCTGTACGCCTATATGCACTACGGCGTGACCCCGGACGTGCTCTCTACCGCCAAAGCGCTCGGCGGCGGCTTCCCGGTGGGGGCGATGCTGACCACCGACAAATTCGCTCGGGTAATGACCGTCGGCACCCACGGCACCACCTACGGCGGCAACCCGCTGGCGTCGGCGGTCGCAGGTCAGGTGCTGGATATCATCAACACCCCGGAAGTGCTTAACGGCGTGAAGCAGCGCCATGACTGGTTTGTCGAGCGTCTGGATGCTATCAACAGCAAAACCGGCCTGTTCAAAGAAATTCGCGGTCTGGGCCTGCTGATTGGCTGCGTTCTTACGGACGAATTCGCCGGAAAAGCTAAACTTATTTCACAGGAAGCGGCAAAAGCGGGCGTGATGGTATTGATCGCCGGGGCTAACGTGGTGCGGTTTGCGCCTGCGCTGATCGTAAGCGAAGAAGAGGTTCAGACCGGGTTAGATCGCTTTGCGCTGGCCTGCGAACAGGTGAAATCCGGGGTGTCATCATGATGGTCATCCGTCCCGTTGAGCGCGGGGATCTTCACGCTCTCATGCAGCTTGCTGGTAAAACAGGAGGCGGGCTGACCTCGCTTCCCGTCGATGAACAGACGCTTTCAGCGCGCATTGAGCGCGCCCTGCAAACCTGGCAAGGGACGCTGCCGAAAGGCGAACAAGGTTATGTGTTTGTGTTAGAAGAGTCCGACACCGGCACCGTGGCGGGGATCTGCGCCATCGAAGTGGCGGTGGGGCTTAACGATCCCTGGTACAACTACCGCGTCGGTACCCTGGTGCACGCCTCGAAAGAGCTGAACGTCTATAACGCGCTGCCGACCCTGTTTCTCAGTAACGATCACACCGGCAGCAGCGAGCTCTGCACCCTGTTTCTTGACCCGGAGTGGCGTAAAGAGGGCAACGGCTACCTGCTGTCGAAATCCCGCTTTCTCTTTATGGCCGCTTTTCGCGATCGCTTTAACGACAAAGTGGTGGCCGAGATGCGCGGCGTAATTGACGAAACCGGCTTCTCCCCGTTCTGGGAAAGCCTCGGAGAGCGCTTCTTCTCGATGGAGTTCAGCCACGCCGACTATCTATGTGGCACCGGACAGAAAGCCTTTATTGCCGAACTGATGCCCAAACACCCGATCTATACCCACTTTCTGAGCGAGGAAGCGCAGGCGGTCATTGGCGAAGTCCATCCGCAAACCGCCCCGGCGCGCGCAGTGCTTGAGAAAGAGGGCTTTCGCTATCGCAACTATGTCGACATTTTCGACGGCGGCCCAACGCTGGAGTGCGATATCGACCGGGTGCGGGCGATCCGCAAAAGCCGTCTGGTGGAGGTGGCTGAAGGCCAGCCCGCCCCGGGCGAATGGCCAGCCTGCCTGGTCGCCAATGAACAGTATGACCATTTCCGCGCCACGCTGATCCGCGTGGACCCTGATTGTGAACGTCTGGTGCTGACCCCCGCGCAACTGGATGCCCTGAAATGCAGCGCAGGCGATCGTATTCGCATGGTACGCCTGTGCCCCGAGGAGAAAACGGTATGAACTTATGGATTAACGGTGACTGGGTAACGGGCGAAGGTGAGGCGCGGACTAAACACAATCCGGTAGGGCTGGAGGTGCTCTGGCAAGGGGCGGACGCCAGTCCCGCGCAGGTTGAACAGGCCTGTCGCGCGGCACGCAGCGCGTTCCCGGGCTGGGCCCGACTGCCGTTTACCGCTCGTCAGACGGTTGTGGAGAAATTTGCTGCCCTACTGGAGGCCAACAAGCAGGAGCTGACCGCCATTATCGCCCGGGAAACCGGCAAACCCCGCTGGGAGGCCGCAACTGAAATCACGGCGATGATCAATAAAATCGCCATTTCAGTAAAGGCGTATCACACCCGTACCGGCGAGCAGCATACCGAGATGGCCGACGGTGCGGCCACCCTGCGCCATCGCCCGCACGGCGTGCTGGCGGTCTTCGGGCCGTATAACTTCCCCGGCCATCTGCCGAACGGCCACATCGTGCCGGCGCTGTTGGCGGGCAACACGGTGATATTCAAACCGAGTGAGCTGACGCCGTGGAGCGGTGAGGCGGTGGTGAAACTGTGGGAGCAGGCCGGGCTGCCGCCGGGCGTCCTCAATCTGCTGCAGGGCGGGCGCGAAACCGGGCAGGCGCTGAGTGCGTTGGCCGATATCGACGGGCTGCTGTTTACCGGCAGTGCCGGGACCGGGTATCAGCTGCATCGCCAGCTGGCCGGTCAGCCAGAAAAAATTCTGGCGCTGGAGATGGGCGGCAATAATGCGCTGATTGTTGACGATCCGGCCGACATCGATGCGGCGGTGCATCTGACGATTCAGTCGGCATTTATTACCGCCGGACAGCGCTGCACCTGCGCGCGTCGCCTGCTGGTGAAGCGCGGCGCAGAGGGCGATGCGTTTCTCGCCCGGCTGGTCGAGGTAAGTGCCCATCTGCTGCCTGGCGCATGGGATGACAGCGATCAGCCGTTTATCGGCGGACTGATTTCAGAGCAGGCGGCAAAAAATGTCTATCACGTCTGGCGCGAGCATGTGGCCCGCGGTGGCCAGTCGCTGCTCGATCCGCGTCTGGTGAAAGCAGGTACCTCGCTGCTGACCCCGGGGATTGTGGAGATGACCGACGTGGATGACATACCGGACGAAGAGACCTTTGGCCCGCTGCTCTGTGTCTGGCGCTATGACGATTTTGAGCAGGCCATTGCGATGGCTAACGGCACCCGCTACGGCCTGTCGTGCGGGTTGATTTCGCCAGATCGTGAGCGCTTCGACCAGCTGCTGCTGGAAGCGCGGGCCGGGATCGTTAACTGGAACAAACCGCTGACCGGTGCGGCCAGCACGGCACCGTTTGGTGGCGTAGGCGCATCCGGTAACCATCGCGCCAGCGCCTTGTATGCGGCGGACTACTGTGCCTGGCCGATGGCGAGCCTTGAAACCCCGGCCATTGTGCTGCCGGAACAGCTGAGTCCGGGCCTCGATTGCGTACGGGGGAAGCGCCATGAAAGCGCGTGAAGTGAACTTTGACGGGCTGGTGGGGTTAACGCACCACTATGCCGGACTGTCGTTTGGTAATGAGGCCTCCACCAGACACCGTTTTCAGGTTTCTAACCCGAAGCTGGCGGCGAAACAGGGTCTGTTAAAAATGAAGGCGCTGGCGGATGCGGGCTTTCCTCAGGCGGTGATCCCGCCGCAGGAGCGACCTAACGTCGGCGTGCTGCGCCAGCTGGGTTTTACCGGCACTGACGAGCAGGTGGTGGAAAAAGCCGGAACGCAGGTGCCGCAGCTGCTCTCCGCCGCCAGTTCGGCCTCGTCGATGTGGGTGGCGAATGCCGCGACCGTGGCGCCCTCGGCCGATACGCTGGATGGCAAAGTGCATCTGACGGTCGCCAACCTGAATAACAAATTTCACCGTGCCAGCGAAGCAGTGACCACCGAACAGGTGCTGCGGGCGATTTTCCGCGATGAGCGTCGCTTTAGCGTACATACCGCCCTCCCGCAGGTGGCGATGTTCGGCGACGAAGGTGCCGCCAACCATAACCGCCTCGGTGGGGACTACGGCGAGCCGGGCCTGCAGCTGTTTGTGTATGGCCGTGATGAAGGGGTTCATGCCGCACCGGCCCGCTATCCGGCACGCCAGACTCTGGCTGCGAGCCAGGCGGTTGCGCGGCTTAATCAGGTTAATCCGGGGCAGATCCTGTTTGCCCAGCAGAACCCGCAGGTGATCGATAAAGGCGTGTTTCATAACGACGTCATCGCTGTGTCGAACCGCCAGGTGCTGTTTTGCCATGAGCAGGCGTTCGTAGGCCAGCAGGCGTTGTTCCAGACGCTGGCCGTGCGGGTGCCCGGCTTTACCCCCATCCAGGTACCAACCGGGGCGGTTTCGGTTGACGACGCGGTGGCAACCTATCTGTTTAACAGCCAGCTGCTGAGTCGGGACGACGGCAGCATGATGCTGGTCTTGCCGCAGGAGTCGCAGGATCACCCGGGTGTCTGGCGCTATCTCAGCGGGCTGGTGGCGGACGATAACCCAATCAGCGAGCTGCGGGTGTTCGATCTGCGCGAGAGTATGGCAAACGGCGGCGGCCCGGCGTGCCTGCGTCTGCGCGTGGTGCTGACAGCAGAAGAGCAGCGGGCGGTGAACCCGGCGGTGATGATGAACGATACCCTGTTTACTGCGCTGAACGATTGGGTGGATCGTTACTATCGCGATCGCCTGACCCAGGCCGATCTGATCGATCCGCAGCTGCTGCGCGAAGGACGCGAGGCACTGGATCACCTGACCCGGATCCTGCAGCTGGGATCGGTCTACCCGTTCCAGCAATAAAGGAGGCGCGATGGAAAACTTACTGGCGCTGACCCTGGCGGAGGCGACACCGGTCCAGCGCGAAGGCGCAGGCCCTTCATTTCAGTGGCACTGGCATGCAGCGGGTGTGCTGGAACTGGCCCCGGAGGTGGCGAGCACACGTTCACTGGTGCTCTCCACCGGGATCCACGGCAATGAAACCGCCCCGGTTGAGATCGTTGATCGGTTGGTCGGGGCGCTGTTTCGCGGCGAGCTGACCCTGCGCTGTCGGGTGCTGATTATCCTCGGCAACCCCCCGGCGCTGGCGGCCAACAAACGCTACCTGACCTGCGATCTCAATCGCCTGTTCGGCGGGCGCGGGGCACAGTTCCCGGCCTGCGCGGAGACAGCGCGGGCTACGTTGCTGGAAGAGACCGTCACGGCGTTTTATCAGCAGGTCAGCGATGAGCGTTGGCATCTCGATCTGCATACCGCGATCCGCGCCTCATACCATGAGCGCTTTGGTGTACTGCCGCAGCGCAGCCAACCGTGGGATGAGCCGTTTTTGCAGTGGCTGGGAGATGCCGGGCTGGAGGCGCTGGTGTTCCACCAGGCGCCGGGCGGGACGTTCACGCATTTTTGCTGCGAACGCTTTGGTGCGCTGGCCTGTACCCTGGAGCTGGGAAAAGCGCTGCCGTTTGGTCATAACGACCTGACGCGCTTTGCCGCCACACACCAGGCGCTGCGTGCGCTGCTGGGCGGGGAAGCACCGCAGGCGCACACCGGAACCGTCGAGCGCTATCGGGTGGTGCAGCAGATCACCCGGCGTAGCGAGGCCTTTCGCCTGCATATGGCGGCCCATACGCTGAACTTCACCCCGTTTCGCCAGGGCGTACTGCTGGCGGAAGACGGTGAAGATCGCTATGAAGTGCAAAAGCAGACGGAGTATGTCCTGTTTCCTAACCCCGGCGTTGCGTTTGGCCTGCGAGCCGGGCTGATGCTGGAAAAAGTCATCTTTTGATTATTCGACCCCGGTAAGCGTAACGGCCGGGGTTGTTTATTTTGCCAACCATTTCTTGCGTCTATCGTTTTATTGCAGATTATTCCTGGTGGTTTGCTTTATTATTAATCGTCTTGCCGGTATACTTCTTCATAATCTCTTTAAAATCATTGTCTTGAATATTTTTGTTGCAACTCTCCACGCTTTTTCCTTATTTTCTCCATATTTGGCGATAAAGTGTTTTTTACACTTTCATTGTTTTACCGTTGCTCTGACTTATTGACGATAAACCCCGTAAAGTTAATCCCGTCAACACGGCATAGCGCCGAAGAATAACTGAAAGGAAGGACAAAATTATGCGTAAATTAACTGCACTGTTTGTTGCCTCTACCCTGGCTCTGGGCGCTACCAGCGCGGCGTTCGCCGCAGATACCGCCACCACGACCACCGCCGCACCGACCGAAAGTAAAACAATGCATCACAAAGGTAAGCCGGGTATGCATCACGACATGATGTTTAAAGACCTGAACCTGACCGATGCGCAGAAACAGCAGGTTCGCGACATCATGAAAGCCCAGCGCGACCAGATGAAACGTCCGCCGCTGGAAGAGCGCCGCGCAATGCATGACATTGTTGCCAGCGACAGCTTCGATAAAGCGAAAGCCCAGGCGCAGGTCGAGAAGATGGCCGAGCAGCATAAAACCCGCATGCTGGCGCACATGGAAACCCAGAATAAGATTTACAACATTCTGACCCCTGAGCAGAAAAAGCAGTTTAATGCCAATTTTGAGAAGCGTCTGACAGAACGTCATGCGCCGGACGGTAAAATGGACGCACCTGCTGAATAAGCCGTTAAACATTTAAGACCGCCGGATCCTGTTCACGAAAGCGAAATCGCTGTGGACAGGTCCGGCGGTTTTTTCTTTGCACCCCTCTTGTCAGCCGCCGCCAGCGCGGTATTCTCCTGTAGTCGGTTTTCTGAATGTGTTTAATAGTTATGACGTTAGCGATTTTTATTCGTCATCATACTAAGGCCTTTCTGCACACCTGCCGATAATGCATCTGTAGTGACCTAATGATAACAATCGAAAAGCGACTCGCCCTGCGCGAGCCGCTCTGGCGCGTGTTGCGTCCTTCAGGAGTAATAATGGAGTTCTTTGATATTCGCAAAATGCCGGTCAACCTCTGGCGCAACGGTGCAGGCGAGACGCGAGAAATATGTTGTTTTCCTCCTGCTACCCGGGACTTTAACTGGCGTGCCAGTATTGCGTCCATCGCCAGCAACGGCGAGTTTGCGACATTTCCCGGCGTTGACCGGGTGATCACTCTGCTGGAAGGGGGAGAAGTCAGTCTGGACGGCGGGCACGCTTTTAACCATACGCTCAGGCGTCATCAGCCCTTCAGCTTTGCCGGTGACCTGCCGGTGAAAGCGCAGCTGACAGAAGGTCGGATGTCGATGGATCTGAATATCATGACCCGCCGGGATCGCTGTCGGGCGAAGGTCCGGGTGGCGGACCGCACCTTTACGACGTTTGCCTCGCGCGGTGGCGTGGTGTTTGTCCTGAGCGGCGCGTGGCAGCTGGGTGAAAAGCTGCTCACCGCCGACCAGGGCGCTTACTGGCACGAAGGTGAACATACGCTGCGGCTGCTGAAAGAGGAAGGCGAACTGTTGTTCAGCGAGATCGTTTGGCTGCCAGGTCACTGAGCGGGATAATGTCGTAGTGACCCGTGAGCAGCGGCTTGCAGAGAATTTTATAGCCGTCCTGGTCAAAACCAGAAGGTGTGCGGAGCAATTCCGCCGCCTGGTCCAGGGACTCTACCGCGCCGAGCCACAGCCAGTTATGGATGATATGAAAATGGGTCATCTCTGCGCGCGACTCTTTCAGCGCCACGGCGCTGTCCCACGGCCAGCAGGTAATGCCAATCGCCTGCAGCCCTTCAACTAAACGTTGCTGATGATCTTCAACGCTCTCTTTCCCGCAGCAGGCCCCGGCACAGCGCTTCAGGGCTGACCGGAAGCAGGCCCGGCCCCGACTTACCGACTCCAGTCCCAGCAGGCCATAGCAGAGCTGACGCTCGTCGGCCAGCGCCTGCAGGGTTTGCAGCGCCGCCCGGCGGTTGGCGAAAAGGCCAAACAGGTTAGCGGTGTGCGAAAAGTCCACCTCGCGGGCATACACCACCTGCGGTTTACCCTCGCTGATGTGCAATGAGCAGAGCTGGCGGTTGCGGCGCAAACGCTTATTGAACAGCGGCTGCTGCTCCTTAATTAAGCGGGCTTCCAGCAGTAATGCACCCAGCTCACCGGCGGTTTGCGTCCAGCTGATGCGCCGGGACTGGCGCAGCATGGCGGCCTCGTCCGGGGTGCGCAGATGCGAGAGTACCCGGCTGCGAATATTGACGCTTTTACCGATGTACAGCGGCATGGCGTCGCTGTCACCATGAAAAAAGTAAACGCCGGGCTGTTTGGGCAGCGCTTCAAGCCACGGTCGTAGATGTTCGGGGTATTCATAGATGGCGGCGGCTTCAAATTCAAGCCGCGGTGCCGATTGACGCCTGCTCACAACGTACTCCTGATACTGTTCAGGCATACAGTGTAGCAGCTGTGGGATGGTTAAAAAAGAGGCGACGGATGTCGCCCCGGTCAAATTAACGTTTCCAGAAATCGTCGAACACCGTAATGGGTGGGCGACGTTTATGCTCGGTTTTCAGATACCAGCCTTCAATAATGCGTCCGGTGCCTTCATCCAGCACTTTGCCTTCCAGATAATCATCAATGTTTTCATAGGTTACCCCCAGCGCAGCTTCATCAGGCAGGGAAGGGCGATCGTCTTCAAGATCGGCTGTAGGCGCTTTCTTATACAGATGCTCCGGACAGCCCAGCGCGGCCAGCAGCTGTTTACCCTGACGCTTGTTCAGACGGAACAGCGGATTAATGTCGGTGCCGCCGTCGCCGTACTTGGTAAAGAAGCCGGTCAGCGCTTCTGCCGCATGGTCGGTCCCAACCACCACGCCGCTGGTCATCCCGGCGATGCTGTACTGGGCTTTCATTCGTTCGCGGGCTTTTTCGTTGCCGCGCACAAAATCACTCAGCTCAATGCCCGCATCGCGTAACGCCTGCTCGCTGGCCAGGACCGCACTCTTGATATTGACCGTCAGCACTCGATCTGGCTGAATAAAACCGATAGCGTCCTGGCAGTCCTGTTCGTCGGCCTGCACGCCGTAGGGGAGGCGAACGGCGATAAACTGCAGCGCATCATTGCCGGTCTCTTCACGCAGCTCGGTGATGGCCAGCTGGCAGAGCTTTCCGGCGAGGGTGGAGTCCTGGCCGCCGCTGATACCGAGGATCAGGGATTTCAGAAACGGGTAGGTTTGAAGATAGGACTTCAAAAAATCGACGCTGCGGCGGATCTCTTCTTCCGCATTGATGGTGGGTTTGACACCCAGCGCCTGAATAATCTCTTGTTGCAGAGCCATTAAGCCCCTCCATTTACTTACGCAAATTTGCCTGATGAATGTTCTGTTAAAGCTAACCCGTCAGGTCTGAAACGACAAGGATCACATTTTTATGTGAGGCGAAATCCGTCGATTCAGCCGCTTATCTTTGTTTGATTAGAATTTTCCGAAAAACCTGCGCCGTTACGCCTGGAGTTGAAAAAAGTGATTTTCTATTCCAGGCTTACTTAACACGCTGAAAAACAAGAGGACGGTTTATGAACAAGAATATAGCAGGAATGTTGGGTGCAGCGGCAGTATTGACTTTGCTGGCGGGGTGTACCGCTTACGATCGTACTACCGATCAGTTTAAAGAGCCCGTCGTCAAAGACGTTAAAAAAGGCATGAGCCGGGCCCAGGTGATGCAGGTTGCCGGTAAACCATCATCTGAAGTGACGATGGTTCACGCTCGCGGCACCTGTCAGACTTACATCCTCGGTCAACGGGATGGTAAAGCACAAACTTACTTTGTGGCCCTTGATGATACAGGCCACGTGATTAACTCGGGCTATCAGACCTGTGCGGAGTACGATACGGATCCGCAGGCGCCAAAAGCCTGATAACACGCTTTCCTGAGCATACAAACAAACCGGCCACCTGGCCGGTTTTTTTACGTCGCCCCTAATCTTATTTCTTTGCGCGAATTATTTGCCTAAAATGTGAAGGGAGTCATAACCGCAGGTCAATGAGAGACAATTGTAAATCGTCAGAGATTATCCGTGGTAAATCGGTTGCCGTATACTGAATCCATCAGATACGCCAGCGATGAATCCGACACGGTTAACGTGCTGGTATCGCGGCGAAAGCGGTGAGCATATAAGAGGGAAGTCGCTATGGAAAAGAAACATATCTATCTGTTCTGCTCGGCGGGCATGTCAACGTCACTGCTGGTGTCAAAGATGCGTGCGCAGGCTGAAAAATACGAAGTACCCGTTGTGATTGAAGCATTTCCTGAAACGCTGGCAGGCGAAAAAGGAACCAGCGCCGATGTGATTCTGCTGGGGCCGCAAATCGCCTATATGCTGCCTGAGATCCAGCGTTTGTTACCGAATAAACCGGTTGAAGTGATCGATTCTGCGCTGTACGGCAAAATTGATGGTTTAGGTGTTCTTAAAGCTGCTGTCGCGGCTATTAAAAAAGCTGCTAATTAATTTATTTTTATTTTTCCCGTCAAAGAGCTATTTCACACACACTTACGCCGCAATATTATTGCGGCATTTAAGGGTATTATTCTATGAGTGGATTCATTGGTGCACTTGAAAAGGTACTCCTTCCTTTTGCAGTTAAAATAGGAAAGCAACCGCATGTCAACGCTATTAAAAACGGTTTTATTAAGGTTATGCCGTTAACCCTGGCGGGGGCAATGTTCGTTTTAATCAATAACGTTTTTCTGAGCTTCGGTGATGGTTCTTTTTTCTACTCATTAGGTATCCGTTTAGATCCCTCGACTATTGAAACGCTAAATGGTTTCAAGGCTATCGGCGGCAATGTGTACAACGGTACACTGGGTATTATGTCGCTGATGGCCCCTTTCTTTATAGGGATGGCACTGGCGGATGAGCGTAAAGTTGACTCGCTGGCTGCCGGTTTATTATCCGTCGCTGCCTTTATGACCGTAACGCCGTACAGCGTGGGTGAAGCCTACGCGGTAGGGGCGAACTGGTTGGGTGGGGCGAACATTATCTCAGGTATTGTCATTGGTCTGGTCGTGGCGGAGATGTTTACCTTCATTGTTCGCCGCAATTGGGTGATTCGCTTACCTGACAGCGTACCTGAGTCGGTGTCACGCTCGTTCTCGGCGTTGATCCCCGGCTTTATCATCCTCTCTATTATGGGGATTGTGGCCTGGGCGCTGTCGCATTGGGGCACCAACTTCCACCAGATCATTATGGACACCATCTCCACGCCGCTGGCGGCGATGGGCGGCGTAGTGGGCTGGGCATACGTTATCTTCACCTCCCTGCTGTGGTTCTTTGGTGTACACGGTTCTCTGGCGCTGGCCGCGCTGGACAGCGGCATCATGACCCCGTGGGCGCTGGAAAACGTGGCACTTTATCAGCAGTACGGCTCCGTGGATGCGGCGCTGGCGGCGGGTAAAACCTTCCACGTCTGGGCGAAACCGATGCTGGACTCCTACATCTTCCTGGGTGGTACCGGGGCGACGCTGGGCCTGATCATTGCGGTGTTTATCACCTCCCGTCGTGCCGATCACCGTCAGGTAGCGAAGCTGGCATTGCCGTCAGGCATCTTCCAGATTAACGAGCCCATCCTGTTCGGCCTGCCGATTATCATGAACCCGGTGATGTTTATCCCGTTCGTACTGGTGCAGCCGCTGCTGGCCGCCATTACCCTGACGGCCTACTATCTGGGGATTATTCCACCGGTGACCAACATTGCCCCGTGGACAATGCCTGCCGGTCTGGGCGCCTTCTTTAACACCAACGGCAGCGTAGCGGCCTTCCTGGTGGCGATGTTCAACCTTGGCGTAGCCACCCTGCTGTACATGCCGTTCGTGGTTATCGCCAACAAAGCGCAGACCACGATTGACGAAGAGCAGAGCGAAGAAGAGATCGCCCTGGCCCTGAAATTCTGATATCACCCGGCGCAGGGCAACCTGCGCCATCACAGGAGTGAAAGAGATGTTTGATTTAGAAAATGCTGTAGCAGAAGACGTTGTCGAAAACGACCTGGAAGAAGTGGTGATGGGTCTTATTATTAACTCGGGTCAGGCGCGCAGCCTGGCGTATGCCGCTCTGAAAAAGGCCAAGCTGGGTGACTTCGAGGCCGCGAAAGCGATGATGGCTGAATCCCGCACCGCGCTGAACGAAGCGCATCTGGTGCAAACAAAACTGATCGAAAGCGATCAAGGTGAGGGTAAAATGAAGGTGAGCCTGGTGCTGGTGCACGCGCAGGATCATCTGATGACCTCGATGCTGGCACGTGAGCTGGTGGCGGAACTCATCGAACTTCACGAGAAAATTCAATAAGTCAGGCTTTGCAGGAGGTCAGCGCGATGGAAATCAATACCGCCCGGGAACTGCAGTTGTTCAATGGTAAAAATTTTCATGTGTTTATCTACAACAAGGTGGAAAGCATCAGCGGTCTGCATCAGCATGACTACTATGAGTTCACCATTGTGCTGACCGGCCGCTATTTCCAGGAGATCAACGGCAAGCGCGTGCTGCTGGAGCGGGGCGATTTTGTTTTTATTCCGCTGGGCTCACACCATCAGAGCCTGTACGAATTTGGCGCCACCCGCATCCTGAACGTGGGCGTCAGTAAGCGCTTTTTCGAGACCCATTACTCCCCGCTGGTGCCGTTCTGCTTTGTCGCTTCTCAGGTGTATCACGTTAAAAACGAGTTCCTGACCTGGATAGAGACCGTTATTGCCTCGCTTAACTTCCGCGACAATGAGTTTGATGAATTTATCGAGACGGTGACCTTCTACGTCGTCAACCGCTTACGCCATTATCGCGAAGAGCAACAGGAGACGGACGATGTCCCCTCGTGGCTGCGTACTACCGTAGAAAGAATGCACGACAAGCTGCGCTTTGGTGAAAATGCGCTGGAGAATATGGTTGCGCTGTCCGGTAAGTCGCAGGAGTACCTGACCCGCGCCACCCAGCGTTATTACCAGAAAACCCCGGTGCAAATTATTAATGAAATACGGATTAATTTTGCGAAGAAACAGCTGGAGATCACCAACTATTCGGTGACGGATATTGCTTATGAATCCGGTTATAGCAGTCCGAGCCTGTTTATTAAAACCTTCAAAAAATTGACCTCATTTACACCCAACAGCTACCGGAAAAACCTGACGGTTATAAATTAACGCCCGGCGGTTATGCCGCCGGGAATATCGATTTCATGCTTGCCCTTATTACATGGGAAGGGATCGCTATACGTAATGTGCGGTTTCCCCAGGGAGAATATTATGCAAAAGAAACTGAAAGTGGTCACCATCGGCGGCGGAAGCAGCTATACCCCGGAATTACTGGAAGGGTTCCTCAAACGCTATCATGAATTACCGGTCAGCGAATTATGGCTGGTGGATGTGAAAGAAGGGCAGGAAAAACTCGATATTATTTTTGACCTCTGCCAGCGGATGGTAAAAAAAGCGGGCGTGCCAATGACCGTGCACAAAACGCTGGATCGCCGCGAGGCGCTTAAAGATGCTGACTTTGTCACCACCCAGCTGCGCGTGGGTCAGCTTAAAGCCCGTGAACTGGATGAGCGCATTCCCCTCAGCCACGGCTACCTCGGTCAGGAGACCAACGGCGCAGGCGGCCTGTTCAAAGGGCTGCGCACCATTCCGGTGATATTCGACATCATTAAAGATGTGGAGGCGATCTGCCCGCAGGCGTGGGTGATCAACTTTACCAACCCGGCCGGGATGGTGACTGAAGCGGTCTATCGCCACACCGGCTTCAAACGCTTTATCGGCGTGTGCAATATTCCGATTGGCATGAAGATGTTTATTCGCGACGTGCTGGCCCTGACCGACAACGACGAGCTCTCCATTGACCTGTTTGGCCTCAACCACATGGTCTTTATCAAAGACGTGCTGGTCAACGGCCAGTCACGCTTTGCTGAACTGCTGGATGGGGTCGCCAGCGGCACCCTGAAAGCCAGCTCGGTGAAGAACATCTTCGACCTGCCGTTTAGTGAAGGGTTGATCCGCTCGCTCAACCTGCTGCCGTGCTCCTACCTGCTGTACTACTTCAAGCTGAAAGAGATGCTGGCGATTGAGATGGGCGAGTACTACAAAGGCGGCGCCCGCGCGCAGGTGGTACAGAAGGTTGAGAAGCAGCTGTTTGAGTTGTATAAAAATCCGGACCTCAACGTCAAGCCGAAAGAGCTGGAGCAGCGCGGGGGAGCGTATTACTCCGACGCGGCCTGCGAAGTGATCAACGCCATCTACAATGACAAGCAGGCCGAGCATTACGTCAACGTGCCGCACCACGGCCACATTGACAACATCCCGGCAGACTGGGCGGTTGAGATGACCTGTATTCTGGGCCGCGATGGGGCGAAGCCGCATCCGCGTCTGACCCACTTCGATGACAAAGTCATGGGCCTGATCCACACCATCAAGGGTTTTGAGGTGGCGGCAAGCCATGCGGCGCTTAGCGGCGAACTGAACGACGTCCTGCTGGCGCTCAATCTCAGCCCGCTGGTGCAGTCCGATCGCGATGCAGAACTGCTGGCACGCGAGCTGATTCTGGCCCATGAAAAATGGCTGCCGAACTTTGCGGCCACCGTCGATAAACTGAAAAGCGAGCAGCACTGAGAGGGATCGCTATGGAATATCTGCTGATCGTCAATGCCGATGATTTTGGTCTGTCGAAGGGGCAAAACTACGGCATTGCGGAAGCCTGTCGGCATGGCGTCGTGACCTCGGCCACTGCGCTGGTCAATGGCGACGCCATTGAGCATGCCGTTGCGCTCAGCCGGGATCTGCCCGCGCTGGGCGTCGGGATGCACTTTGTCCTGACCCTCGGCATACCGCTGTCGCCGATGCCTGGGCTGACCCGAGACGGCGTACTGGGGAAATGGATCTGGAGCATGGCAGAGCAGGGCACGCTGCCGCTGGATGAGATTGCGCGCGAGCTGGACTGCCAGTTTAATCGCTTTGTCGATCTGTTTGGACGCGAGCCGACGCACATCGACAGCCATCATCACGTGCATATGATCCCGGCGATCTTCCCGCTGGTGGCTGAGTTTGCCCGCCGGAAAGGGGTTGCGCTGCGGGTGGATCGCCAGGAAGGCGTGCTCAGTGAGACGGACGTTACACTACCGCCTTCTACCGAGGGCTTCAGCAGCGGTTTCTATGGGGATGAGATCAGCGAAGCGCTGTTTTTAAGCGTGCTGGACAGTTCGGTTCAAAACGGGGAGCGATCGCTGGAGGTGATGGCCCATCCGGCCTTTATCGATAACACGATCCACAAAAGCGCCTACTGCTGGCCGCGGCTGGCGGAGGTGGATGTCCTGACCTCGACGTCGCTGAAATATGCGATTGCCGAGCGCGGGTATCGACTGGGAACCTTCAGGGATCTCTGAGAGAAATGCCGGGTGGCGGTTACGCCACCCGGTTGTTTTACGCCGGGATGCTGGCGATTTTACTGCTGCGCGACCAGACGCGGTGCGCGGCAATAAGTGACAGCAGATCGTCCATAAACGCCTTATCGGCGCTATCACCCTCGATAATCCCTTCTTCGCCTTTATCGGCCACATTAAGCCGGGTTTTGAACTGTCTGGCGTCGCCAGCCAGCGCAATTGGCTTAAGGTGTTTGTAGGCTTCCAGCAGGTAATAGACTGCATCACCGTTGCTGAGCAGACTCTGGATGTCGCCGCCCGGCACGATCACCGCATCTACGGTCAACGACGGCGATCCGGCAAAGGTCGCAGCAACCGGCAGCACCGAGCCATCGTCGGCGGTCACGTCGCCCATCCGCGAGTAGAGCAGTTTGGCATGTACCCCTTTAGCCTTCAGCGCTTTTAGCGCCGCCAGCACGTCGGCGGCCCGGACGCTGTCGTTCAGCAGCACTGCCACCACCCGGCCTTTAATACTGCCGCCGGGAACGGCATACAGGCTGAGCGACGGATCTTTTTTCACGCCGTTGACCGCTTTCGGCGGCGCAATCTTGCACTGCTCGTCGCTGAGGGTGAGCCCTAAGTTATCCGCCACGCCCTGGGCGAGGGTGACATCAATATGCGCCAGCTGATCGACCACCCGCTCGCGAATATAGGCCCGCACTACTTTGCTTAATTCAAAGCTGAACGCGCCAATAATATGCTCCTGCTCGACGGGCGTCTGGCTCTGCCAGAACAGGCGCGGATGGGCGTAGTACTCGCCGAAGGAGGGACTGCGCTCGCGGATTTTAGTCCCTTCCACGCGCTCCTGATACGATTCGAATCCACCCCGTTTCGGGCCGGGTGGGGTTTCGCGCGGCCAGTTATCGTTAATCGAATTCGGCTCATAGTTTGCCGGATTGGTGTCGATCTCCATGCGGTGCATCCCGTCCCTCTGGAAGTTATGGTACGGGCAGGTAGGGCGGTTAATCGGGATTTCGTGGAAATTCGGTCCCCCCAGGCGGCTGATTTGCGTATCGGTGTAGGAGAACAGGCGCCCCTGCAACAGCGGATCGTTGGTGAAGTCCAGCCCCGGGACGATATGGCCTGGGTGGAATGCCACCTGTTCGTTCTCGGCAAAGAAGTTGTCCGGATTGCGGTTGAGCACCATTTTGCCCACCAGCTGGACCGGTACCAGCTCCTCAGGGATCAGCTTGGTCGGGTCGAGGATATCAAAATCAAACTTGAACTCGTCCTCTTCCGGGATCAGCTGGAAGCCAAGTTCATACTCCGGGTAATCGCCCGCTTCGATGGCCTCCCACAGCTCGCGGCGGTGGAAATCCGGGTCGCGCCCGGTCAGCTTCTGCGACTCATCCCACACCAGCGAGGCTTTGCCTGCCACCGGCTTCCAGTGGAAACGCACAAACGTGGCTTTCCCGTCGGCGTTAATCAGCCGGAAGGTGTGAATGCCAAAGCCTTCCATGGTGCGATAGCTGCGGGGAATGCCGCGGTCAGACATTGCCCACATCACGTTATGCAGGGTTTCCGGCTGGAGCGAGACGTAATCCCAGAAGGTGTCGTGCGCACTCTGGCCCTGCGGGATCGCCCAGTGAGGCTCCGGTTTTACCGCATGGACAAAATCCGGGAACTTGTGCGCATCCTGAATAAAGAAGACTGGCGTGTTGTTACCGACGAGGTCAAAAATGCCCTCTTCGGTATAAAACTTGGTGGCAAACCCGCGGATGTCCCGCACCGTATCGGCGGAACCTGCACCGCCCTGTACGGTAGAAAAACGCACGAAAACCGGGGTGGTCTTATCCGGGTCGGAGAGGAAATCGGCTTTGGTCAGCGCGCTCAGATTCTTATAAGGCTGAAAATAGCCGTGGGCGGCCGAGCCGCGCGCGTGGACGATACGTTCCGGGATGCGCTCGTGGTCAAAATGGGTGATCTTCTCGCGCAGGATAAAGTCTTCCAGCAGGGTCGGGCCGCGTGATCCGGCGCGAAGCGAGTTTTGATCGTCGGCGATGCGCACCCCCTGATTAGTGGTGAGCGGGACGTTTTCGCTGCCTTTGCGGACATCCTCCAGCGAGGTGAGCTTTTCATTACTTACGTCCGGCGCCTTCAGGCTGCCCGGCGCCGTCGGCTCCTGTCCGGGAGGCGTCGGGGTTGGCGTAGCCAGGTGTGACCCATCCTCGGGTGCCAGCGAGTCCAGGCCGGGTTTTGATTCATTATCATCATGAACCGGTGATTGCTGCGGATTATGGGTCTTATCATTTTGCGACATTGCACTCGTCTCCTGTTTTCATTGCTGAAACGCGGTCGTTATTGCGTCAAAACTCAATAACTATAGAACAATGGCGGGGGACGGCCGGGTGAGACCCCGATTTCTTCCTGCCGCTTACCCCGTACAAGGCACGCAGGGCGCGACTCTGGTGGTCCAATCCGCTATCATAGGAATTTACTGATTTTTGAGTTTGCTTTAGTGAACCCGTCGCTTATGAAACCTCTTCGCCAACAAAATCGTGTTGTTATTAGTTATCGGCCCCGTGTAGAACCCGCGCCACCTGATCATGCCACCAAGCTGGATGGGTTTCGTGACGTCTGGCTGCTGCGCGGCAAGTATGTTGCGTTTGTGCTGATGGGAGAGCGTTTCCGCCGTTCACCGACGTTTACCGTACCGGAGTCGGCCCAGCGCTGGGCGGCGCAAGTCCGCCAGGAAGAAGAGGTTGATGAGTAACAGCCAATAAAAAACCGCCTTCATCACTGAAGGCGGTTTTTTTACTGCTATGGGCGATTAACGGTGCGCGAGATCCGCATGTTCTTCGCTGTCCATAACCGTTTTGTCAGTCTGCTTCAGCCACTGGCTGGTCAGCGTACCTGCGGTCATCGAACCACTCACGTTCAGGGCAGTACGGCCCATGTCGATCAGCGGCTCAACGGAGATCAGCAGCGCTACCAGCGTCACCGGCAGGCCCAGCGCAGGCAGAACAATCAGTGCTGCGAAGGTCGCACCGCCACCCACACCGGCTACCCCGGCAGAGCTCACGGTCACAATTCCGACCAGAGTGGCAATCCACACTGGATCCAGCGGGTTAATCCCGACCGTTGGGGCCACCATCACCGCCAGCATTGCCGGGTAGAGACCCGCACAGCCGTTCTGACCAATGGTCGCGCCAAATGAGGCGGAGAAGCTGGCGATCGATTCCGGCACGCC
>NZ_JBOGBT010000060.1:0-19382 GCF_051656365.1 Silvania sp.
TGGTTATCGCCCTCAGCCTGTGGCAGTGGCGCAGCCTGAACAATCCGCACAGCCATCACCTGCCGTTCGTGTTGACCCTCGGGCTGGTGTTCCTCGGCTTTAGCGGGCTGGGAATCAGTATTTGGCCGCATATCATCCCGCCATCGATCACCCTGTGGCAGGCCGCGGCTCCGCCGCAGAGCCAGGGCTTTATGCTGGTGGGGGCGCTGTTTATTATCCCCATCATCCTTGTCTACACTTTCTGGAGCTATTACGTGTTTCGCGGAAAAGTCCAGCCTGGGGAGGGCTATCACTGATGCAACATTCTGTCTGGAAACGCCTGATGTGGCTGGTCATTATCTGGGGCGGCAGCGTGCTGGCGCTGGCGCTGGTGGGCATGTTCTTCCGTGTACTGATGACGGCGGCAGGCTTTAAATCACACTAAATTCCCTCCTACCAGCCGGGCGATATCGCGTCGCCCGGCTGACAAAAACTGACAAACCCTTTGCGTGAATTTGAATTCCTGAATAATAACCCAACGCAACTATCGGCATGATGGCCGCTCAACGTAACCGGGTGGTGGCAGAATGTTTACAAGAGTGTTATCGGTAGTGTTGCTGACCTGTGCGTTATTTTCCGGTCAGCTGATGGCGGGACATGTGGGGCATCATTTTTTATGGGTGAAGAATGTGGAGCAACAGCTGCGCCATGAAGCCGACAGCGATGAGCTGCGTGCCGTGGCGGAGGAGTCGGCAGAAGGGTTGCGCGAACATCACCACTGGCAGAAGTCGCGCAAACCGGATACTCACTTTCGCTAATTAACTGCCTTTACGCTTCGGCAGCGTTTTCAGCAGTTCGTCAGGGCTGACGGACGCGACGATGCTGCCAGGTTGAGGCATTTTGAAGATGTGATTTTTCATCTTGCCAATAACGTGCATTTCGCACGGACGGCAGTCGAATTTCAGGGTTAATACTTCATCCCCGTTGACCAGCTGCATCGGGGTCGCTTTCCAGCTCTTGATGTTGCCTTTCGCCTGCTTTGGACAGAGGTTAAAGGCAAAGCGCAGGCAATGTTTGGTGATCATCACCGGCACATCGCCCTTCTCTTCATGTGCTTCATAGGCCGCATCAATCAAGGTCACGCCATAGCGCTGATAGAACGCCCGCGCCTTGTGGTTGTAGACGTTTGCCAGGAACGAAAGATGGGTGTCCGGGTAGACAGGCGGCGGCACACTGACCGCTTTGCGGCTGCCGCGCGGGTAGTTTTCCAGACGCGCGGTATCGAGCATCTCGGCGGTTTCACGGCGGAACTGGTTCAGCAGGCTGTTCGGCACAAACAGCGCATCCGGCAGATTTACCTGAATATCCCGGGCGAAATAAATCGTCTGGCCCAGTTTGGCGACGCCGTCTTTCAGGCTGTTCATCGCTTTCTCAGCGTTGTTCGCCACCTCAAACTGTCCGTCCAGG
This sequence comes from Silvania sp., assembly GCF_051656365.1. Lineage (NCBI taxonomy): Bacteria > Pseudomonadati > Pseudomonadota > Gammaproteobacteria > Enterobacterales > Enterobacteriaceae > Silvania > Silvania sp. Next base: position 1,447 of record NZ_JBOGBT010000060.1, read on the forward strand.
GTATGCGTTACGCTGATACCATCTTCGCTGGTCATCGTCAGGATCAGCTGTTCTTCCCAGCCGCCCAGCTCAATATCCACCGCAATGCGACGTTCGCTGGAGGTTTTCTGCAGCGCCTGCTGCCAGTTATGGTCCAGGTTACGGTTCAGGGCCGCGTGGGGACGCGCTTTATACAGGTCGGCCGGCATTTCGTTCGGCCAGACGCGATAGCGGTTTTCAGCGGTTTTTTCTACCGTATTGGCGCGGAAGCCGACAACTTCTCGCTTGATCATCACGTTCAGCCCATCGCCGTTCGCCAGCGGCTCGGTGACTTCCACATCAAGAAAGTCTTTCGCCACCTTCAGCACTTCACCCACCGGCAGGCCGATAAACTTCGGCGAGTCGAAGGCGCCGATATCGTCTTTACGCGCATTCACAAAGTAGTCGGTGCTGCCGCGGTGGAAGGTCTTGTCGGTCGACGGAATAAAGAAGTGCTCGGTACGTCCGGCAGAGCTGCGCGCCAGGTCACCGCGATCTTCAATAATTGCGTCCAGCATCTGGCGGTAATGGGCAGTGATGTTCTTCACATAGCTCATGTCTTTATAGCGCCCTTCAATCTTGAAGGACTGCACGCCCGCGTCGATAAGCTGAGCCAGGTTGGCGGTCTGGTCATTGTCTTTCATCGACAGGAGGTGTTTATCAAAGGCGACTACCCGGCCCTGATCGTCTTTCAGGGTGTACGGCAGACGGCAGGCCTGGGAGCAGTCGCCGCGGTTGGCGCTGCGCCCGGTTTGTGCGTGAGAGATATTGCACTGCCCGGAATAGGCCACGCACAGGGCGCCGTGGATAAAGAATTCGATGGTAGCATCGGCGGCCTGATGGATGTCGCGGATCTGATTGAGGTTCAGCTCACGCGCCAGCACGATCTGGGTAAAGCCCGCATCGGCCAGGAATTTCGCTTTTTCCACGCTGCGGATATCGCACTGGGTGCTGGCGTGCAGCTCAATCGGTGGGATATCCAGCTCGAGAACCCCCATATCCTGCACGATCAGCGCATCAACGCCAGTCTGGTACAGGTCGGTGATCATCCGCTGCGCCGGTTCCAGTTCATCATCATGAAGAATGGTGTTCAGGGTCACGAACACCTTCGCCCCAAAGCGGTGGGCGAACGGCACCAGATCGGCGATATCGCGCAGGCTGTTGCTGGCATTATGGCGAGCGCCAAATCCAGGGCCGCCGATATAGACCGCATCCGCGCCGTGAAGGATCGCTTCGCGGGCAATGGCGGCGTCACGAGCCGGGCTTAAAAGTTCAAGTTGATGGGATGGCAGGCGCATGCTTCGTCGTTATCCGTTATGGTCAAAATGGCGGCCATTGTAGTCAGAACGCTGCGTCAACGAAACAGTTTTGCGTGCCTTTAGCGGGGATAATGGATCAGGGAGTGAAAGTGTACCGTCTGGCTGCTGCTGTTACGGTAGGCGTGCGGTTTGTCGCCAGCGAAACGCAGGCCGCTATCCGGCGGAATTACGCGCCAGACGCCGTCGATCTGCATCTCCAGCTCGCCGCTGATCGCCACCACATGTTCAATCACCCCGGACTCATGCGGGGTTGATTCGCTCAGGGTGCCCGGCGCGAGGGTGATGGAAAAGTGGTCGTATTTTAGCGCGTCATCCCAGGGGAACAGCGGTTTGACCACCATCGCCTGCTGCTGCGGATCGAACACCGGCGCAGCGTCCGCTTCGGGGCTGATAAAGGTCGAGAACGGCACGTTCAGCCCGGTGGCGATTTTCCACAGCGTCGAGACCGTCGGGCTGGATTCATTCCGCTCCACCTGACCGAGCATCGCCTTTGAGACGCCTGTCTCTTCTGCCAGCTTCGACAAACTCCAGCCGCGCGCCTGGCGCAGCGTTTTCAGTGTCAGTGCAAGATGTTGCGTGATGTCCATAACCCCTCCCGTTGCGGCGAGTGTAGCACTTGTATGCTATAACGCACAGTGATACCTTTCTGGCTGTTATAACGCACAACGGAGTTTTTATGCGCGTCTCATCTCTGACCTTCCCCACGGTATTATCGGGCTTTGTCGCCGTGCTGGTCGGTTACGCCAGCTCCGCCGCCATCATCTGGCAGGCGGCCGCAGCGGCAGGGGCCACCGCGCCGCAGATTGCAGGCTGGATGACTGCGCTGGGGATCGGCATGGGGGTCAGCACCCTGGCGCTGTCGTGGTGGTATAAAGCCCCGGTGCTCACCGCCTGGTCAACGCCGGGAGCGGCGCTGCTGGCCACCAGCCTGCAGGGCGTAACCCTGTCGGAGACCATCGGCATATTTATCTTTGCCAATGCCCTGATCCTGATTTGTGGGGTCAGCGGCCTGTTTGCCCGGCTGATGAAAATTATCCCCCATTCGCTGGCGGCGGCGATGCTGGCGGGCGTCCTGCTGCGCTTTGGCCTGCAGGCGTTTAGCAACATTGAAGGCCACCTGCTGCTGTGCGGCAGTATGCTGCTGGCGTGGCTTCTGACCAAAGCCTTCGCCCCGCGCTATGCGATTGTCGCGACTCTGCTGGTGGGTGGTGCCGTGGCGGCACTGAACGGTGACGTTGTCACTGAAAGGCTGACCTTCTCGGTGGTGATGCCGGAATTTATCGCCCCGACCTTTACCCTGACCACGCTGATTAGCATCGGTCTGCCCTTCTTCCTGGTCACCATGGCCTCGCAGAATGCGCCGGGGTTCGCGACGATGAAAGCCTCCGGCTATCCGGTGGCCGTTTCGCCGCTGATCGTCTTTACCGGCGGGCTGGCGCTGGTACTGTCACCGTTCGGGGTGTACTCGATTTGCATCGCGGCGATCACCGCCGCCATTTGCCAGAGCCCGGATGCGCACCCCAATGCCAGCAAACGCTGGCTGGCCGCCGCCGCAGCAGGCGTGTTCTATCTGCTGGCAGGAATTTTTGGCGGGTCAATCAGTGGGCTAATGGCGGCACTGCCGCTAAGCTGGATCCAGACCCTGGCGGGGCTGGCGCTGCTGGGCACCATTGGCGGTAGCCTGCACCAGGCCCTGCACAATGAAACCGAGCGCGATGCGGCGATTGTGACGTTTCTGCTGACCGCCAGCGGGGTGACGCTGGCCGGGATTGGATCGGCGTTCTGGGGATTGATTGCCGGGGGCGTGTGTTACGCCCTGCTATCACGCACTCGCCGCGCGTAGCTGGGACGGCGTAAATCCTGTGGCGGCGCGAAAGCGGTTACTGAAATGGCTGGCCGAGCTGAACCCGCAGGCCAGCGCAATCTCGGTCAGCGGCTGGCGGGTGGATCGCACTAATGCTTTGGCCTTCTCCATCCGCCGCTGCATCACGTACTGATGGGGCGCCAGCTGCATCGACTGACGGAACATACGTGCAAAATGGTATTCGCTTAACGCCGCCTGGGTTGCCAGATCCGCCAGGGTCAGCGGCTGGGCGAGATTCTCTTCGATAAACCCCAGCACGTTGCGTAATACATACGGCGACAGACCACCGGTCACCGTCGGCAGCGCCCACTGGACGTTGCTGTAATGCTGCACAAGATGGGTGAGTAACAGCGTGGAGGCGGTGCTCAGCGTCAGCTGATTGGCGCTCTGCTGCCAGTCGCAGCCGAGGATAAAATGGCGATACAGGGCGGTGATTTTCGCATCATCACCAAACAGGCTTTCATCGAGCGAGAGCGCGTGCGGGCTCTTGTCCCAGATCTGCTCCCCCACGTGACGCAGATGATCGTCAGTACAGTAGAGATGCACAAACGATAGATCGTCGCGGATATCCCAGCTGGACTCGCTCTCTTTGGGCATCAGGCAGAAACGATCCGGGCCACCGCCGTTTTTCCAGCCCGCGCGAGTTTTGTGGTAGCTCTCGTAACCGTCGGCGATGTACAGGCTCAGGGTATGGTGATCGCAATACTGGGTAATGGTGTCGCGTTTATTAGACCAGGCCGCCAGATGGATCCCCGAATTCAACGCGACGGCATTGTGCAATACCGCTTTATGCTTGCGCAGATTTTCAAAGGCACCGTACATCTCAGCCATAACGTCCCACATATCCATTCACCAGAATGTTTCAGTCTAAAAAGATCTGCCAGCCAGTGCCAGTCTTGTTCTCTGTCGATGGCAAAAAAGCGCAAGAATATGCAAGTCCACCGCAAGCTGGTGAAAGAGGCTAGCGCCTTGTGCCGCCATACTGGACGCAGACTTTGCCAATACGAGAATAAATATGAACGCATTACTGTACGCGCTGGTGGTGGTGATCTGGGGCACCACCTGGATTGCCATCTTCTTACAACAGGGACCGGTTCCGGCCCCGGTCTCTATTTTCTGGCGCTTCGCCGTCGCCACCGCCACCATCATGGCGGTGCTGCTGATCCTGCGCCGCCTGCGCCCGCTGGCGTTACGCGATCACCTCTTCTGCGGACTGCAGGGCTGCTGCGTCTTCTGCTTCAACTTCTGGTGTTTTTATACTGCGGCCGGGTACATCAACACCGGGCTGGAGTCGGTGATTTTCTCGATGGCGGTGCTGTATAACGCCCTGAACAGCTTCCTGTTCTTTGGTCAGCGCCCGCCTGCACGCTTTTATCTGGCGGCGGCACTGGGTCTGCTCGGCATCGTTACCCTGTTCTGGAGCGATCTGCTCGCCAGCGGCTGGAACGCGGGCCTGCTGTTCGGCATTGCCCTGTCGGCGCTGGGCACCTACGGTTTCTCGCTCGGAAACATGATCAGCCTGCGCCATCAGCGTAACGGGCTGGAAACGATGACCACCAACGCCTGGGCGATGCTGTACGGCACTCTGGTGATGGGGGCAATTGCGCTCATTCGCGGGGATGATTTTACCCCGGTGTGGTCGGTAAGCTATATGGGTGCCCTGCTCTACCTGGCCCTGTTTGGCTCGGTAATTGCCTTTGGCGCGTACTTTACGCTGGTTGGGCGGATAGGTGCCGGTAAAGCGGCCTACAGCACCCTGCTGTTCCCACTGGTGGCGCTGTCGTTCTCGACGCTGTACGAGGGATACGTCTGGCACAGCAATGCCATTGCGGGGCTGCTGCTGATATTAACGGGGAATCTGGTCATGTTTGCCAAACCGGAGAGCTGGTTTAACCGGCTGCGGACGGCGTAAAAAAAACCGGCCTGCGCGATGCAGGCCGATCTGGTGTTATTTGGTTTTATTGACATCAAACATGGTCGCATCGGCGGCCATATCATCAACAACCTGCTTCAGAGTGGCGAAGGTCATTGGTGTACTTTCGTTAGTCAGTTCTTTACCTTCACCCTTACGAACGACCTTGAGTACCGGCTTATTGGTTTTGGCGTCAATCAGCTCGCCTTCAAAGTAGAGGTGGGTATCCATGGTACGGTGACCGGTTGCCATCTGCGTGCCGGCAACGACCAGCGCAACAGGGACAACTTCATAGAACTGCAGGCCTTCTTTCTGCGAGCTGACACCCGTGATGGCGCCACGGAAGATCAGGCTGCGTGGACCTGGCGACGCCACAATCGGCTTACGCTGGCCGATAGCGGTTTTCATTTTGTTGTTGGTGTAGTTTAACAGTTCATCCAGAGTGCGTTGACCGATCTGGGTGGTTGGCTTTGGTGCCGGATAATAAGTGACATTGTTCCAGACAATGCTGTCGTAATTTGCTGCGTTATAAGACGGATCAACCCAGCGCAGCGTCGGTTTACCCGATGCAGAGGTGGTTTCTTTCAGCCCAGAGTAGTCTTTTAAAAAGCCTGAATATTGTTCAGGCGCCGCCACTTTTGACGCACAGCCCGCCAGAAGCAATAGACCGGAGAGCGCGGCAACTTTAAATAAAGTATTTGTACGCATAAAGGATGTATCCCTGTTAATTGCAAATATGCAATTGAAGTTATAGCAAAAGATTTAAACAAAGGGAGTGTCAAAAAATGACGAAGACAGCACAAATAGAAAAAACACTGCCCGTCGTTGCGGCGGGCAGCGTTAAGCGGTTATTTTATATCCACTTGCCAGAATAAATGTTTGCCGAACGGGTCAATTTCGTAACCAGTGACCTCTTTACGCACCGGCTCAAATATCGTTGAGTGGGCAATCATTACCGCAGGCATTTGATCGTGCATCATTTGCTGCGCTTCTTTGTACAAGGCCGTTCGTTTATCACGATCGGTTATTGATTTAGCTTCGGCAATAATTTTATCGAATGGTTGATAACACCATTTGGCCGAATTCGAGCCGCCGTTTGCCGAGGTACAGGTAAATAACGGACCGAAGAAGTTATCCGGATCGCCGGTGGCTGTGGTCCAGCCCATCAGCGCCGCCTGATGCTCGCCGCCCTTCACTCGCTTAAGGTATTCGCCCCACTCATAGGTGACCACTTTGGTTTGCACGCCGATTTTCGCCCAGTCGGCCTGGATCATCTCCGCCATGCGTTTAGCGTTCGGGTTATACGGACGCTGAACCGGCATCGCCCACAGATCGATTGTCATCCCGTTCGCAAACCCGGCTTCTTTCAGCAGCGCTTTGGCTTTTTCCGGATCGTAGTCGTAGTCTTTCAGCTCGCTGTCTGCGCTCCATACCCCTGGCGGCAGCAGGTTCTTCGCCGCCGTGCCGGTGCCATGGAAAACGGCCTCGATAATGGCCGGTTTGTTGATCGCCATCGCCAGCGCCTGACGCACTTTGACGTTATCCAGCGGCGCTTTTTGGGTGTTAAACGCCAGGAAACCGGTATTCAGCCCCGCCTTGCTCATCAGATTCAGATCTTTGTTTTCTTTCATTCGCGGCAGATCCGCCGGGTTCGGGAATGGCATCACCTGACACTCGTTTTTCTCGAGCTTGGCAAAGCGCACCGAGGCATCCGGCACGATGCTGAACACCAGACGATCCAGCTTGGCCTTGCCCTGCCAGTATTCCGGGAAGGCGGTAAACAGGATCCGCGAATCTTTCTGATACTGCGCCAGCTTAAATGGCCCGGTACCAATCGGGTCCATATCGACCTTTTCCGGCGTGCCGGCTTTCATCATCGCGTCAGCATATTCCGCCGACAGGATCGAGGCGAAATACCAGGCTAAGTCGGCCACAAATGGCGATTCCGGGTGTGCGAGGGTAAAACGTACCGTCTGGTCATCGACCTTATCGATGGCGGTAATTAGCTTGCCAAACTCCAGACTTTCAAAGTTGGAATAGCTGCCGTTAGAGACGTTGTGATACGGATGATTGACATCTTTCTGCCGCATAAACGAGAAGATCACATCATCGGCATTAAAATCGCGCGTCGGCGTAAAGGCCTTGTTGCTCTGGAACTTCACTCCTTTGCGCAGATGGAAGGTATACACCTTGCCGTCGTCGCTGACGTCCCAGCTCTCTGCCAGGCTCGGAACCAGTTCGGTTGTGCCTGGGGTGAAATCCACCAGCCGGTTATAGACCGGCACCGCGCTGGCATCCACGCTGGTGCCCGAGGTATAGAGTTGGGGGTTAAAGTTTTCCGGCGATCCTTCGGAACAGTAGACCAGCGTTTTGGCGGCAACGGTGGAACTGACCGTCAGCGCGGCGACGATCAGTGCCAGGGTTGTGAGGTTGCTTTTCATCGCGTTTTCCTGTCTTTTAATTTGACGGCTAATGAATTTATTGTCGTGCCAAACCATAAATAACATTAAAGTGATTTTGCAAACACCTGATAACTCAAATAAAGAAGGATCCACCATGTCATCAGCGCTCGCCAGACAATTAACCCAACGCTTCTTTCGCTACCTGGCCATTACCAGCCAGAGCGATCCAAAGGTGAAAACCCTGCCCTCCACGCCCGGCCAGCATGACATGGCGCGCGCGCTGGCGAAGGAGCTGGAATCGCTGGGTCTGGATGATATTGTGATCGACGAATTTGCCACCGTCACGGCGGTGAAAAAGGGCAACGTTCCCGGCGCGCCACGGATCGGGTTTATCACCCATATCGATACCGTCGACGTGGGATTATCACCGGATATTAATCCGCAAATTCTGACCTTCACAGGAGATGATCTCTGTCTCAACGTTGACAAAGACATCTGGCTGCGGGTCAGCGAGCACCCGGAAATCCTGGCCTATCCAAACGAAGCGATCATCTTCAGCGACGGCACCAGCGTACTCGGTGCCGACAACAAATCGGCGGTCACGGTAGTGATGACGGTGCTGGAAAACCTCACTGCCGAGCATCAGCATGGCGATATCGTGGTGGCCTTTGTGCCGGATGAAGAGATCGGTCTGTGTGGGGCAAAAGCGCTGGATCTGAAGCGTTTCGATGTGGATTTTGCCTGGACCATCGACTGCTGCGAGCTGGGGGAGGTAGTCTACGAGAACTTCAACGCGGCGGCGGCGGAAATCCGTTTTACAGGCGTGACGGCGCACCCGATGTCGGCGAAAGGGGTGCTGGTTAACCCCCTGCTGATGGCGACCGATTTCATCAGCCATTTCGATCGCCAGCAAACCCCGGAACATACCGAAGGCCGCGAAGGTTATATCTGGTTTAACGGTATTCAGGCCGGGCAAAACGAAGCGGTGTTGAAGGCCAATATTCGCGATTTCGACCGGGACGGCTTTGCTGCCCGCAAGGTGCAAATCGCCGAGGTGGCGCAGAAAATCGCCGCCCAGCACCCTACCGCGAAGGTGCACTGGCACATCGAAGATACCTACAGCAACATCAGCAATGCGGTCGGCGAAGATCGCCGGGCGATCGACCTGATGTTTGCAGCGATGGAGAGTTTAGGCATCACGCCAAAACCGACCCCAATGCGCGGCGGCACCGACGGCGCAGCGCTCTCGGCGAAAGGACTGCTGACCCCGAACTTCTTCACCGGCGCCCATAACTTCCACTCGAAGTTTGAGTTTTTACCGCTGAAATCGTTCGAGGCCTCGTATCATACGGCATTGCAGCTTTGTTTGCTGGCGGCGCGTTAAGCGGGTTTACGCGCCAGCATCGTAGCAAAACGCAGTTTGATGCGGTTACCTTCAGCGTCGGTGCGGTGTAACGCGCCGACGTCTTCGTTATATTTCAGCAGTTCCCAGCCCGCATAGTAGCCGCTCAGTTCGCCGGTTTTGAAGGCAAACGGGAAGCCGACGTTGCACGGGTAATCTTCCGTATCCATCGCTGCCACAATCAGGTTATAGCCACCCGGTTTGGTGCAGCGCTGCATATTGTCAATCAGACCCGGAATAGTGTTCGCTTCGAGGAACATCATCACCACGGTCGACAGGATAAAATCGTACTCGCCGTCAAAACGCAGGCTGTTGAGATCTTTGATTGCCGACTGCAGATTGGTGATGCCCTCTTTCGCCTTGATGCTCTCGAGGTTATCGATGCTTGCCGCATTCTTATCCCACGCGGTCACGTCAAAGCCGTTCGCCGCCAGATACAGGCTGTTGCGTCCGTTGCCACAGCCCAGATCCAGCGTTTTGCCCGGTTTAACAATCCCGGCGCTGTATACCACGTCGGAGTGAGTGCGGGTCATGCCATATTTTTCGGTAAAGTAGTTATCATCAAACACAGTCATTCTTTTTCCTCAGCTTGCATAAGCGTTGCTTTGTCTGCACGAACCAACAGTTTGCCCTGCATCAGCAGGATAAACGTGCGCACCAGTAAGAGCGCAATAATGGCGTTAGTAAAAATAAACAGCGGGATGGCGATAGCGTGAAACAGCCCGGACGGGCTGCTCTGGCCCAGATGCAGGCCGGTGGTGGCCAGCGCCGACACGCCGAATGAAAAGCTCCAGAACGACGCGTTAAACGGCTGCGACAGATACCAGGGCATCAGGCGCAGGGTAAACAGCAGTTGGAGCAGGCCGTAGCCAAACAGCATTTTGGCAAAGGTATCTGCTTCACCGCCGTTGACGGCAAACCAGGCGCTACAGGCCACCAGCGCGGGCGCCAGCTGAATGCCCAGCGAGGTGCGCAGCGTGGTGGGCAGCTCGCCTGCGCTGCGTAGCCGCTGCAGGATCACCGGTTCAAGGCTTAGCCAGGAGAAGACCCCCGCCCCCAGAAATACCAGCCCGGCATCGTGAAAGCCGAGCGCGCCGCAGGCCATGGCGCTGATAAAGTTGTTTGCCACCGTCGGCAGATACAGGCCAGGGGTGGTCGCCTCCTGGCTATGGGTGCCGCGCCACAACCCGGCGGACTGCCACGAGGCATAGCTCAGCTGCACCACCACGCCGACGGTGAACAGCACCAGCGCCAGCGGGCGATACCAGGGGACAAAACCAATCGCCACCAGCAAGGTGGTCGCCGGGAACAGGCTGACAAAACTGCTCATCACCGGATGGCGCATTTCGGCCAGCACGCTGCGCGGAAAGCGCACCACCCGGCTAATAAAGGCCACCGTCAACAGCAGCCAAATCACCATCGCCAGCGTCACCAGGATCTCCCCAGGCCAGCGCGTGACGGGCCAAATGGTGCTGGCATAGCGCCAGGCAAATCCCATTCCGATAATACCCAGCACCATCCCGAAATAGCCGGACGGTAAATTAAGAACACCTTGAGTGCTTTTCTGACTTCGCATTTCTTTTAAACTATAAATAATATTTGAAATGCTAGTTTAAGGGGTTTCATTTCCGGATGCCATACTTTCGATCAACGTAAAGTTTGCTACGTTTAGTGGAGAGAACAACAGCGGAAACGGTGATGAATAAATATCGACTCAGCGATGAAACCCGCCAGCACCACTGGCAAAACGGCGAGGCTAAGGCCGCAGTCACCGTGCGGCAGATTATCGCCGCCCGTGATTTCAGCGATGTGAAAAGCGGCACCCGAGGCGGCTGGGTGGATGATGAATCGGCGCTGTCGCAGGATCAGGACTGCTGGATCTATGACGAAAACAGCGTGGTGTTCGAGGGTGCGCAGGTGTGCGGCAACGCGCGCATTACCCAACCCTGCGTGATCAGCCATCAGGTGTGGATCGGCGATAACGTCTGGGTCGACGGGGCGCAAATCAGCCACGGGGCGCGAATCAGTGACAACGTCACGGTGCAATCGTCGGTGGTGCGCGGCGAATGCCATCTTTTCGATAATGCCCGCATTCTGCACAACAGCATGGTGATTGCCGCCAAAGGCTTAACTCCCGACCACGATCAGATCCTGAAAATCTTCGGCGAGGCTACCGTCAGCCAGTCGCGGGTGGTGCACCAGGCGCAGATCTACGGCAATGCCATCGTGAGCTACGCCTTTGTCGAGCACCGCGCCGAGATCTTTGAGAATGCGCTGCTGGAAGGCAACGAGGTGAATAACGTCTGGGTATGCGACTGCGCCAAAGTGTACGGCAACGCGCGCCTGCTTGCCGGGCTGGAAGAGGACGCCATCCCCACGCTGCGCTACAGCTCGCAGGTCGCCGAAAACGCGCTGGTCGAGGGAAACTGCGTCATTAAACATCACGTCCTGATTGGCGGCGAAGCCTGGCTGCGTGGCGGGCCGATTTTGCTCGACGATAAAGTGGTGATCCAGGGCCGGGCGCGCATTCACGGCGAAGTGCTGATCGAGCATCATATTGAAATTACCGACGATGCGGTGGTTGAAGCACTGGACGGGGACGCGATTCACCTGCGCGGCGCGAAGGTGATTAACGGCGCGCAGCGCATCACGCGCACGCCGTTGCTGGGAGCATTATGAAGCGTAGATCCGGGCGTAGATATTCTGATCGTCAAAACGCCCGTTGAGGAACTCCGCCTCTTTCAGGCAACCTTCCAGCAGAAAGCCGTTGCGCAGCGCCACCTGGTTGCTGGCGTGGTTCGCGACCCGGCATTTGATCACAAAGCGGCGGATCTCGTTGCGCTCGACGTAGTAGCCAATAAACGCCTGTAATGCCTGGGACAAGATACCCTGCCCCTGATGATCTTCATCCAGCCAGTAGCCGATATAGCCCGTTTTATTCAGCGGCTCGATGGCATTAAACGACAGCACCCCTACCAACGCCCCATCGTTAAACATCAGGAACATTTTGGCGTAACCGCGCTGATGCAGCATCTGGTTGCTCTGCAGGTTCTGCCTGCTGTCCTCTTCCGATCCCACATACTGCGGCCAGTTAAGCGATTCCTGCAGCCACTGGCGATTTTTGACCACCAGCTTGTGCAATTCACTGGCGTAACGCTCATCGGCGGCGCGCAGTTCGAGACGCTCGGTAACAGGGATAATTTCTTCGGTGATTGCGGTCATAGTCCCTCAATGTAGTCGTCTGCTCCCCCTCACCCCAACCCTCTCCCTGAATGGAGAGGGGGCCGACCGTGCCAATTTTTTTGTGAGGATCCCTCAGCCCTCAAGGGAGAGGGAACCGTACGAGCCACCCATTAACGCATTATGCGGTCATCCACATACTGCCGTTTATCCGCTGCTGGCGGATAGTAGTGGTACATCCAGGTCTCACTGATTGCCTCGCCCTGACAGCGCAGGAACATCCGCATATCCACCGGCTCGGCGTCGTCGCTGGTCGGATACCAGTCAAACAGAATGCGGTAGCCGTCGAACGGCTCGACGTACAGAATTTCAATCTGCTTCGCTTCCCCGTTGGACAGCGTGATCACCGGTTCGATCCCTTTCGGGGCCGCGGCTTTCAGATCGCCGCCGACAAAGTCGATGGCGAAACGGCGCGCCCACACTTTCGGGTAGTGTTCACCGGGTGCCCAGCCTTCCGGGAAGCCGCCCATACCGCTGCGGGTGGCTAACACATTCGCCAGCGGAGAACGCACCGGAGGTTTGGCGCTCCAGTACAGACGGTACTGGTAGTCGAGGGAATCCCCGGCTTTGATCGGTTTTTCCGGCTGCCAGAAGCAGACCACGTTATCCAGCGTTTCGCCGGTGGTCGGGATCTCCATCAGGCCGACGGTGCCTTTGCCCCACTGGTTGCGCGGCTCGACCCACAGGCTTGGGCGTTTGTTGTACCAGCCCATGATGTCCTGATAGTGCGAGAAATCGCGATCCAGCTGCAGCAGACCAAAGCCTTTCGGGTTTTTGTCGGTATAAGCGTGGAACTGCAGCTTTTGCGGGTTGTTCAGCGGACGGCAGATCCACTCCCCGTTGCCGCGCCACATCGCCAGACGATCGGAGTCATGGATCTGCGGGTGAATGGTGTCGCACATCCGGCGCTCGTTATTGCCGCAGGCGAACATGCTGGTCATCGGGGCGATCCCCAGCTGCTGGATATCCTTGCGGGCATACAGATGGTTGTCGACGTCCATGATCACCTGGTTCTTCTCACAGTGGATCACGAACTTATAGGCACCGGTGATGCTCGGGCTGTCGAGCAGGGTATAAACGGTAAAGGTGGTGTCCCCTGGCTTGACGGTTTCGAACCAGAAGGAGGTAAAGTCCGGGAACTCTTCGGTGCTATCAGCGTAGGTATTCAGCGCCAGACCACGGGCAGAAAGGCCATACTGGTAGGTATCATCTACCGCGCGGAAGTAGCTCGCGCCAAGGAACGAGACGATGTCGCGACGCGCCAGCTCCGGCGCCTTAAAGGCACGGAAGCCCGCAAAACCTAAATCGCTCTGGCCTTCCAGCTGTTTGGTGTCGACGCCCGCGTCATGGTAGTTAAACAGCTCCGGGCGGAAGTGAATTTCACGCGCCTGCGACGTCTGGTTATCCAGTGAGAACATGCGCACCCGGCGGCGAAAGCCCATCCCAACGTGGAAGAACTGCACGTCCAGCTGACGGTTTTCGATGTTATTCCACAGGGAATGTTTTGCGTCGTACTGGATGCTGTTGTACGCCTGCGGCGTCAGCGTGGCCAGCGTGTCTGGCAGCGGACGCGGCGCCCCGCCCCACGGAGTTTGCGCCAGGTCATGCGCCATGGATTGCAGCACAGAAAAGTCGAAACGACGGCTCTGACCGTCCGCAATGTCCGATTCAGCCGCATTGGCCGCACGGGAGAAAAGCGTGGCGAGCCCGGTAGTGCTGCTCAGTGCAGCAACGGCCAGTGAGCCTTGTAAAAAACGTCTGCGATTCATGCCTGAAAAAACGTCCTTATGGTCGTGGGGAGTAAGGTTTCGCATCGGGCGAAACGACGGCAAGAAAGAACATCATTAAGAGGCACAGCCTAAACAAAAACGATTGAGAATCCAATTATTGACAGGTGATTAAACAAGCAAAGTGCGAAAGATTTATCTGTCGAGGGGAATCGCCTGAAACGCGGGTAAAGAAACGATTAAAAAAGCCCCTGTTGGACATCGTCAACAGGGGCTAAAAGGTCAGGATTTTTTTATTTTACGCTGACATCGATGCCCGGGAAGTACTTCTGAGCGAGCTTGTCGATGGTGCCGTCAGCGCGGACTTTATCAATGGCGGCATCAAGCTGTTTTTTGGTTGCGTCATCACCTTTACGCAAGCCAAAACCGATCCCGCTGCCGAGGATGGTGTCATCAGAGACTGGCTTGCCGATAAAGCCAAACCCTTTCCCCTGCGGCTTGCTCAGGAACCCGGCCTGCCCGGCGGCGGACATCACCAGCGAAGCGTCGATGCGACCATTCAGCAAATCAGCCCATGCCATGTTCTGATCTTTATACGACACCACGGTGACACCGTGCTTTTCCCAATGCTCTTTCGCGTAGGTTTCCTGGATGGAACCCTGCAGAACGCCGATGGTTTTACCCTTCAGCCCGTCTGGCGTGGCGTCTACCGCGCTACCCGATTTGCCCACCAGCTGGGACGGGATGCGGTAGATCGGCTGGGTAAAGTCGATGCTCTGGCGGCGCTGGTCGGTGATGTTCATCGCCGAGTTGATGGCATCGAATTTCTTCGCCACCAGGCCCGGGATCAGTGCATCAAACGAGGTTTCAACCCAGTTGCACTTCAGCGCAGCCGCCGCGCAAATCGCGTTGCCGAGCTCAATATCAAACCCTTCCAGCTCACCTGCGGCATTACGGCTCTCAAAGGGCGGATACTCGGCTTCTACGCCATAACGTAATTCGGTTGCGGCGAAAGAAGAGAACGAACACAGCAACCCCAGGCCGACAACGAAGGCTTTTAATTTCATAACTGAACTCCTTAGCGTGGTTTTACCCGACACAGGGCCTGCGCACCTGCCCGTAAAGTCGCCTCATCTTTGGCAAAAGAGAGACGTATTAATTTGTTATCTGTCCCGTCGGTATAAAACGCCGAGAGCGGGATAGTGGCAACACCGTAGTCAATAATCAGCCGTTTCACCATCTCGCTGTCGCTTTCATCGCTGAAATGGCTGTAGTCTGCCAGCAGGAAGAACGACCCGGCGCTCGGCAGCAGGCGGAACGGTGATTCCGCCAGCAGGTTGACCAGCAGATCGCGCTTGCGCTGATAAAACGCCGCCAGCGACAGCCAGGTTTGGGGATCGGCCATATGTTCGGCAAAGGCGTGCTGCATAGGGGTATCGGCAGAGAACATCAAAAACTGATGGATTTTACAGATCTCGTCCATCAGCTCCGCCGGAGCAACGCAGTAGCCGACGCGCCAGCCGGTGACGTGATAGGTTTTGCCGAACGACGAAATAATCACGCTGCGCTCTGCAAGCCCAGGATGGGTCGCCATGCCGTGATGCGGCACGTCGTCAAACACCACGTGCTCATACACTTCGTCAGAAAGAATAATGATATCGGTATGACGGGTGATCGCCGCCAGCTGTTCCAGATCGTTCGCGGAGAAGACCTGCCCGCTCGGGTTATGCGGCGTATTGACGATAATCATCCGGGTGCGCGAGGTCACAGCGGCGCGCACTTCATCCCAGTTCACCGCAAAATCCGGCACCGTCAGCTTGATGGCCACCGGCGTGGCGCCCTGCAGACGCACAATTGGCGCGTAGCTGTCGAACGACGGCTCGAAGTAAATCACTTCATCGCCAGGGTGAACCAGCCCGCTGATCGCCGAATAGAGTCCTTCGCTGGCGCTGGCGGTGACTAACACTTCGCTGGCGGGATCGTACTGGGTGCCGTACAGCGCGGCGATTTTACTGGCGATACGCTCTTTCAGCGCTGCCAGCCCGGTCATCGAGGCATATTGATTGTGCCCGGCCTGCATCGCCCGGTGCACGCCCGCAATCAGCTCAGGATCGCAGGAAAAGTTCGGAGCCCCCTGAGAAAGGTTGATGGCATTGTGCTCCGCAGAGAGCTGACCGATAACGGTAAAAATGGTGGTGCCAACGTCCGGCAGTTTGGAACGGGTCTGTATCGGGGTACGCAGAGTCATCATAAATCCCTTCTCGTGGATATTGCATAACTATTCAACCCAAACTCCGTTGCCGCGACAACCGAATTGTTGTCATAATAGCCATGACAAAAAATCATACCTGGAGGTGATATGTCGCGTCGTTCTTTCCCCCTGACCGCCGTTGAGGCGTTTATCGTTACCGCGCGCCATTTGAATCTGACCCATGCGGCCAAAGAGCTGTGTCTGACGCAGGGCGCGGTGAGCCGCAAAATTGCCGCGCTGGAGAGCTGGTTCGGCTTTCCCCTGTTTGAACGTCACGCCCGCGGATTGCGCCTCTCCCCCCAGGGAAGCGCCCTGCTGCCGGATCTGCGCGCCTCGTATGAGCATTTCCTGACGGTGGCGGATCAGGCCCGGGCGCAGCAAACCGTGGTGCGGGTGAAAGTCCCCACCTGCGCGGTACGCTGGCTGGTGCCGCGCCTGCTGCAGGTCGAGCGTGACCAGCCGGAGCTGCAAATTGCGCTGACCGCCACCAACGATCACAGCGTTAATTTCAAAACCGAATCCTACGATGCGGCGATTGTCTTCGGCACCCAGCTGAGCGCGGGCGATCTGCTGTTTGAAGAGGCATTAACCCCGGTGATCAGTCCCCTGCGCCAGGCGTGTGCGGTAGAGACGTTGACCTTCCTGCACCCCACGCGGGATAAGACTGACTGGTCGCTGTGGCTGGAGAAACAGGCCGTGCAGCCGCCTGCCATGCACAAAAATCAACACTTCGATACCATGGATCTGGCGATCACCGCCGCCATTCAGGGGCTCGGCGTGGCCATTGCCGACGAAACGCTGGTGGAGGAGGATATCCGCGCCGGGCGGCTGGTGCGGCCTTTCGCCAGCAGCGTAAAAACCGGGGCCAGCTACCGGCTGGTGCTGCGTGAATCGCGCGGTAAGGCCGCCGGGCTCGCGGCCTTCAGGCATTGCCTGCTCAGTCCAGGCTGACGTGGTGCTTCATCACCCGCTTAAACAGCGCCAGTCTGGCGCGCATAAAGTGGTTTTCCAGCTTAAAACCTGCATGTTTATTCAATCCAATGCGCAACAGCACGTCCCGCCTATGGTGACAGGCAGGCCAGCGCGTCGGGCCTTCCAGCGTCGAGCATCCCCGACTGGCGGAGCGGGCAAAATTGACCCAGTAGTCCGCCACCTGAGCAGAAAACGCCAGATCGTTGTCATTCACATACTGCCGGGCGGGCTCGGCAAGCGTCAGCGTATCAAACACGTACGGCACTTCATTGCCGTGCCACGCCCCGTTGGCGTAGGTGTCATGCTCGGCTTCGGCGACATAATCAAACCAGTAGCGCCAGCACGGCTCTCCGACCCGCTGCTGGGCCTGCATCACCACAAAGCCGAGGGTGGTAAACGCCATATCGCGGCACACCTGGCGACCCAGTGCCTCGTCACCTTTCACGCCCCGATAGAGCAGTTTAATCAGCCCCAGGCCTAAGCGCCGCTCCTTGCGCAGCTTCTGGATCTGCCCGGCAAGATCAATCCCGAATACCGCCATCACGCTGGCTTCATCGCTGTTCGAGCCAATCATAATGGGCACCGGATGCTGCCGCGCGGCAAAAAAGACCTCCAGCATTGGCTCCGGCAGCACGCAGTCGCCGACAATCGGCGTGGGTGCCACGTTCAGCGGCGCGGTCAGCGGCCAGAAATCTTCTGCCGGGATCGCCCTGAGCTGCTCTGCGCTGGTGTTATCCAGCCCAAAGTGGGCCGCCAGCGCTTTACCTTTTTCCAGCGCCTGCTCGCGCGGCGTATCCGCCAGGGTGTAACCGCTCTGCACTATCGCCTT
>NZ_JBOGBT010000061.1:0-49637 GCF_051656365.1 Silvania sp.
AGTGCCTTAACGCCGTCTTTGGAAATCAGCACCAGATCCGGCTGGCTGGCGATCACCCCTTCCTGGGACAACGGCTGATAGCGGGAGAATCCCTGCATTGCATTATGTAGACCCGCCGCGCGGATCGCCGCATCGGCACCGGTGTCCTGACCTGCCGCCATCGCGGTCATTCCACCGTGGTTGAGGATAAACAGCACCCGCTTATTGAGCGCCGTCGTGGGCAGCGCGGCCAGTTGCTGGTGCAGGGTAGTACGCAGGGCTTCACCTTCAGCCTCACGGTGCGTGGCCTGCGCCACGACGCGGACCTTCTCGTCAATCACACTCAGATCGTTGCTGGCCGGAACCGTCACCACCTTGACCTGGCTCTGCCCGACCTGCGTCAGCGTCAGAGAGGGCTGCGCCTGGGCACTGGCTAACACCAGCGTCGGGCGCATCGCGAGGATCCCTTCGGCATTCAGCTGGCGCAGGTAACCTACGTCCGGCAGCGAAACGGCCTGCGTAGGCCACTGGCTGGTGCTGTCACGCGCCACCAGCGCCTCGTCCGCCCCCAGCGCGTAGACAATTTCGGTCACGTCGCCCCCAAGGGCGACGATCTTCTCCTGGCTGGCGGCAAAGGCCGCCAGCGGTAGCGCGGCGATCAGAACCAGCAGTGTTCTCATGCGGCCAGCCCTTTTACCGTCAGGGCATCAATCTGCGTCCGCCACTGGTTCTGCTCGGGTTCGCCTTCGGTACGCTGCCCGTACAACTGGGCGATTTGGGTACCGTCAGCGGCAAACAGCTCCAGACTAGTGACGTGGCCGTCGGCAGTAGGCTTACGCGTGACCCAGGTCTCGGCGATGGTCTCTTCCAGCAGGTGCAGGGTAAAGGCCGGGTTGAAGATGTTAAGCCAGCCTTTCATCGGCACCACTTTCTCAATGGTGCCGGTGAAGATCTGCACGCAGCCGCGGTTGCCGACGAAAATCATAATTTCATTGGCATCCTGACGGGCGGTAGCCAGCAGCTGGGCCAGGGCGCTGTTATCTACCTGACAGGCCAGATCGTCACCCACCAGGCGGAACGCCTGCTGGCGCGTCAGGCTGTGGCGTTTCAGCAGGCCGAAGAACTGGTGCACGTCGGTCATGGCACGCCACTCGCTGTCAACCGTTCCGGCGTCTTCATGCGCCACATTGACGGCGGTGTCGGCGGCTTTTAGTTCCAGCGGCGGGTTATCGGCGACGGTAAAGCGGGTCAGCACCTCGCTCCAGGCGGCAAGGTCGGTATTGTCGGTGGTGTACACCTTCAGCAGAGCATCGCCCTGATGGTCGAAGAACTGGATGCTCTGGCGTTCGCCGCGGGGAGTGGTTTCGCGGATCGTAAAGACGCTTGCCCACTGGTTCAGGAACAGGCGCAGATCCAGCGCGCGCGGGTTCAGCACCAGCCCGGCATGGCCGTTAAGATGCTGGTTGGTAAAGGTGCCAACCTGCTCATGCACCGCGTATTCGTTGCGGCAGATGCATTTGGTTTCGCCCACGGCTTCCAGCGTGCCGAGGATCTCGCGGATCTCACCTTGCAGGCGTGCGGCATCGTGGCCCACGCGCACCCAGGTCAGCTCGGCTTCGCTGATCGTCATCAGCCCGGCGATGTCCCGCGCGTATTTCCCTGGATTCTCTTCTTTTAGCTCAAGCCAGCGTGTGTAGTGATTCATTGTCTCGTCCTTCCAGATAAAAGCCCCGGAAAACCGGGGCAGGGTAATTACCACTGATAACTCACGAAAATCTTGCCGTTGCGGCCATCCTGCGGGATGCCCTGCGGTGACCAGTACGCTTTGTCGAAGGCATTTCCCAGCACCAGCGTGGTGGTCACGCCCTTCAGCGCCTGCTGGCCCTGATAGCTGACGTAGAAATCATTCACCGCGTAGCCAGGCTGTTTGCTGGTGCCGCTGCTCACGTGGGTCGAACGGTCGGCGAAGGTACCGATCCAGCCGACGTTAAAGCCGCTCTGCGCCAGCGGGATGTCCAGTTTGCTGGAGACGGTGTCCGGGCTGATGCTGGAGATGTACTCCCCGGTGTCGGTATCTTTGCCGCGGGTGCGGTTGTAGGCAACATCCAGGCTGAACAGGCTGGCGGAGTATTTCGCCATCACGTCCCAACCCCAGATTTTGGCGTTCGGCACGTTGTACGACATGGTGGTGGCCGCCGCGAAATCGACGGTGGTAGAGATGTAATCTTTGGCGTTGGTATCAAAGTAGCTGGCTTTAAACTCCAGCGCATCGTCTGCCAGCATCAGGTCGTCAAAGCGCAGGCCAAACCCGTACTCCTGAGTTTCGTTGGTTTCCGGGCGCAGATTCGGGTTCGGTACCCAGTAGTTAGTGTAGAAGCGGCCAATCGAGAAGTGTTTGGCGTCGTTGTACATTTCACCCATCGTCGGCGCACGGAACGCCTGAGCGTAGGAGCCGAACAGCATCAACCACTCTGCCGGGGTGACGGTTATCCCGGCGCGGGAGGACCATTTATCGGCATCCACGTCGTCGTATCCGTCGCTGCTGCCGCTGTAGTTATCGTAGCGGGTGCCACCGAGCAGTGTGACGGGCAGATCGCGCAGGGTGATCTCATCCTGGATCCAGCCGGAGCTAAAATCGATGCTGGCATCCGGGAAGCCGGTCGTTGCGCCGGACGGTTCCTGCTCCTGACGGTAATACTCGCCGCCGTAGGTCAGCAGGTGCGAGGCAAAGGAGTCGGCGAACAGGCGGGTGCGGTTTTCAACTTTCGCGCCTTTGGTGGTCTGCTGGCGGAATTCGCCGGAGCCGTCCACGTTCTGGGCATTAATGCGCGCTTCCGACCAGTAGACTTTCGCATCGGCGTTGAGCCAGTCGTTGCCTTCCGGGGAAATATGGTAACCGAGCTGGGCATCGCGCTGGATGGTGGAGCGGTCGGTCATTGGGTTGCTGCTGGCATCCGCATCAATGGTCTGCGGGTTCTTTGGCTCCTGCGCGGCGTTGTTGTAATAGCGCAGCGAGCCGTTCAGAGACTGGGCGCTGTCCAGCTTCCAGCTGCCTTTGGCCAGCATGTTGTTGATCGATTCGTCATTCGGTGCGGTGCCGCCGCCGCCCTGGCGGATATCGCCGCGATCGCGGCTTGACCAGGCCACCAGACCGTCGAGAGTGTCGGTGCGGCCAAAGGCGCTGGCACCCATTCCGAGGCTATGATCGCCGGTGGCGGCGGTGCTGAACACGCGGAATCCGCTGTTTTGGCCGGGCTGCAGCAGATCTTTGGCATCGGCGGTGTCATAGGCGATCACCCCGCCCATCGCGCCGCTGCCGTACAGCAGGGCAGACGGCCCGCGCACAATCTCAATGCGCTTGATCAGCGCCGGGTCGAGGAAGGTGCTGTTGATATGCCCGGTATCGGTGCCCTGGCGGATGCCGTCCACCAGTACCAGCACGCCACGACGATCGTACCCGCGCAGATTGACGTCCTGACCGTTGGTACGGCCAGTGCCGTCGAGGGTCAGGCCGGGGACGTGGCGCAGCAGATCGGCGGCGGAGCTGGCGGTTTGATTTTCCGGGGCGGTGGCGTCAATCACGCTCACCATCATCGGGGCCTCAAAGGCGCTACGGGCATTGCCGGTAGCGGTAACGGTCATCTCTTCGGATGCTGCAACAGCAGCGCCCGGCAAGGCACTGACGATCGCCAGCGCCAACAGTGACGGGCGTAAAGACGCGGTATTCAGGTATGGCATTAGCCACTCTCCATTTAAAAAAGTGAAAAGCGCTGGCTGCCTGGGGATAACCTGGGTGGCTGGCGAGTTGCTTATTTTGTGAGGATCAATTTTCCGGCATGTGTCTGGCGCAGCAGGTAGTGCTGTCCATCATGCTCAATAATGACGCGCCCTTCGGGGCCCAACAGCTGTTTGCTGTCGATGCGGCGATCGGTTACGCCTGGTGCAGGCTGTGTGGTCTTTTCTGGATGTGGAAGCGTTGCGGCGATGTTATCCATGCGTGACATAATGTTTTCAAAATAATAATCAATGTAACAATGATAATCATTATCAACAAATCGATTTTAACGGCAAGCATTTTTATGTAAAAACCGTGAAGGGATCAATTTACAGACAAAAGAGGGGAAAAGCAGAGGGTTACACGAGATTAAAGGAAGGGTGAACAGGCCGGGTAAGCACAGCGCTACCCGGCAAAAAGGTTAAAAACGAGAATCAACCGCAGCGGCGAGTTTCTCCAGCAGCAGCTCGGTATCTTCCCAGCTCAGGCACGGATCGGTGATCGACTGGCCGTAGGTAATCGGCTGGCCGACAACCACTTTTTGCGTGCCTTCCCGCAGGAAGCTCTCTGCCATCACCCCGGCAATAGCGGTGGAGCCGTTGCGGATCTGCTGGCAAATCTCATCGCAGACGTCCAGCTGGCGGCGGTGCTGTTTCTGGCAGTTGCCGTGGCTGAAATCCACCACCAGCTGCTCCGGGAGGTCGAACTCGCGCAGGGTATCGCAGGCTTCAGCGATATCCTGTGGGTGATAGTTCGGCTGCTTGCCGCCGCGCATGATGATATGGCCGTACGGGTTGCCGCTGGTCTGATAGATAGTCATCTGGCCGGTTTTATCCGGGGAGAGGAACATATGGCTGGCACGGGCGGCGCGGATCGCATCCACCGCAATATGCGTGTTGCCGTCGGTGCCGTTCTTAAAGCCGACCGGGCAGGAGAGTGCGGAGGCCATCTCCCGGTGGATCTGGCTTTCGGTCGTGCGGGCGCCAATTGCGCCCCAGCTGATCAGATCGGCGATAAACTGTCCGGTCACCATATCAAGGAACTCGGTGGCGGTCGGGACGCCCAGCGCGTTGACCTGCAGCAGCAGCTTGCGGGCCAGCTCAATGCCGTGGTTTACGCGGTAGCTGCCGTTCAGGTCGGGGTCGGAAATCAGCCCTTTCCAGCCCACCACGGTGCGCGGTTTTTCAAAGTAGGTGCGCATCACGATTTCGAGGCGCGCGGCGTGCTTGTCGCGCAGCCCCTTCAGGCGCTGGGCATAGTCCATCGCGGCATCAAGGTCGTGAATGGAGCAGGGGCCAACAATGACCAACAGGCGGCGATCTTCGCCATTAAGGATTTTTTCAATACGTTTGCGTGACGTTGTCACGTTTTCTGCCACTGCCGCAGAGACGGGATGCCGCTGGGCCAGTTCGGCTGGCGTAACCAGGCTATCGATACGCGCCGTGCGCAGTTCATCGGTTTTGTTCATGGTGTTTCTCAGAATGTAGTGCTTCATCGGTAACTTACCGGGAAGTGATGGGCATCACCTTAAACCAATCCCCGCTGATTTCAAGTGCAGGGCATCACTGCCCTGGCATGGGGTGGGAGTATACATGAACGCGAACTTGTGTACTAGCCTGTTAGTACATGCGGCGGTTCAGGCCCATGATATCAAGGATCTTGGTGGCGATTTCTTCCACGGAATAGTTGGTGCTGTTCAGCCACGGAATGTTGTTCTTCCGGTACAGCGCTTCGACTTCCGACACCTCCAGACGACACTGGCGCATTGAGGCGTAACGGCTGTTCTCCCGGCGCTCTTCGCGGATTGCTGCCAGCCGTTCAGGGTTAATCGTCAGGCCAAACAGCTTGTGCTGCAGCGGTTTTAGCGCAGCGGGGAGCACCAGATTGTCCATGTCGTCGGCAATAAAGGGGTAGTTGGCGGCACGGATACCAAACTGCAGCGCCAGATACAGGCTGGTAGGGGTTTTCCCGCAGCGCGACACGCCGAGCAAAATCACCTGCGCCTGATCGAGGTTACGCATCGAAATGCCGTCATCATGGGCAAGGGTGTAGTCAATGGCGGCGATACGGGCGTCGTACTTGATAATATTCGCCGGGTTCAGGCCGTGGGTGCGGTGGGCGACAGGGGTCGGATCCAGCTTCAACTCTTGCTGCAGCGGAGCAACCAATGCCTGCACGATGTCCTGACAAAAGCCTTCACTCTGCAAAATGATATTGCGAATTTCCGGGATGACAATCGAGTAAAACACCAGCGGACGCTCGCCGGTTTGCCGGAAGATGGCGTCGATTTGGTCTTTCACCGCTTTGGCGCGGCTCACGTTTTCAACGAAAGGCAGGGTGATGCTGTTGATGGCGACCGGGAATTGCGACATCACCGCGTGGCCCAGCACTTCGGCGGTGATCGCCGTACCATCAGAAATATAAAAAACGTGGCGATCGACAGCATTATCCATTTTGCGCACCTTAACTCTCAGTGGTAATTGCCTGAAAGCATAAATTAAAAAAGTAAAATACAACAGCCGACCCGCTTCTGAAATTAAAAATGAAACACTATTTTTATTTTTAATGAAAGGGGTGTTTCATTTTTATAAATCACCCTAAAGTCTGATATTTACTGTGGGAATCTATATTAATCATTAGGTTATGATTTAAGCGGGAACAGTCTTAAAAGCTAAAAAATAAAATTGCTTACACGATTCACCGTTTTTTTAGCGCGGATAAATATGCCAGTATAAATACGCAGTAAGGAGTTTCTTAAAACCCGTTCATATATCACAAAAGGATTGTTTCGATGTCCAACAATGGCTCGTCACCGCTGGTGCTTTGGTATAACCAACTCGGCATGAATGATGTAGACAGAGTTGGAGGCAAAAATGCCTCCCTGGGTGAAATGATTACCAATCTGTCCAGTATGGGTGTCTCCGTACCGAATGGATTTGCCACCACCGCCGATGCGTTTAACTACTTTTTAGACCAAAGCGGCGTAAACCAGCGCATTTACGAACTACTGGACCACACGGACATTGATGATGTTTCTGAGCTTGCGAAAGCCGGGGCACAGATCCGCCAGTGGATCATCGATACACCTTTCCAGCCTGAACTGGAACACGCTATTCACGACGCCTATAACCAGCTCTCCGCTGATGATGCTCAGGCTTCTTTCGCCGTGCGCTCCTCCGCCACCGCCGAAGATATGCCAGACGCGTCGTTCGCCGGGCAGCAGGAGACCTTCCTCAACGTGCAGGGCTACGATGCCGTGCTGGTAGCGGTCAAACATGTCTTTGCCTCCCTGTTTAATGACCGCGCCATCTCCTATCGCGTGCATCAGGGTTACGACCACCGCGGCGTCGCGCTGTCGGCGGGCGTGCAGCGCATGGTGCGTTCGGACTTAGCATCCTCAGGCGTGATGTTCTCTATTGATACCGAATCGGGTTTCGATCAGGTGGTCTTTATCACTTCTGCCTGGGGTCTGGGCGAGATGGTGGTGCAGGGCGCAGTCAACCCGGACGAGTTCTACGTGCACAAACCGACGCTGGCAGCGGATCGTCCGGCTATCGTGCGTCGCACCATGGGATCGAAAAAGATCCGCATGATTTACGCCCCGTCGCAGGAGCACGGCAAGCAGGTTCGCATTGAGGATGTGCCGCAGGAGCAGTGCGATCGCTTCTCGCTGACCGATGCCGAAGTGCAGGAGCTGGCGAAGCAGGCGGTGCAGATTGAAAAACACTACGGCCGCCCGATGGATATCGAGTGGGCAAAAGACGGCAACACCGGCAAGCTGTTTATTGTGCAGGCGCGTCCGGAAACCGTGCGTTCCCGCGGTCAGGTAATGGAGCGTTATACCCTGCATGCGCAGGGCAACATTATCGCCGAGGGCCGCGCAATTGGCCATCGCATTGGCGCAGGCCCGGTGAAGGTGATCCATGACATCAGCGAGATGAACCGTATCCAGCCGGGCGACGTGCTGGTGACCGACATGACCGACCCGGACTGGGAACCGATCATGAAAAAGGCAGCGGCGATTGTCACTAACCGCGGCGGGCGGACCTGTCACGCGGCGATCATCGCCCGCGAGCTGGGTATTCCGGCAGTGGTCGGCTGCGGCGACGCCACCGAGCGCATGAAGGACGACGAGAACGTTACCGTCTCCTGCGCCGAAGGCGACACCGGCTACGTCTACGCCGAGTTGCTGGACTTCAGCGTGAAAAGCTCCAGCGTCGATACCATGCCGGATCTGCCGCTGAAGATCATGATGAACGTCGGCAACCCGGACCGGGCATTTGACTTTGCCTGTCTGCCAAACGAAGGGGTTGGCCTGGCGCGTCTGGAGTTCATCATTAACCGCATGATCGGGGTTCATCCGCGTGCGCTGCTGGAGTTTGACGACCAGGATCCGAAGCTGCAGAAAGAAATTCGCGAGATGATGAAGGGCTACGACTCGCCGAAAGGGTTCTATGTGGGTCGCCTGAGCGAGGGGATTGCCACTCTGGGGGCGGCGTTCTACCCGAAACGCGTCATCGTGCGTCTGTCTGACTTCAAATCTAACGAATACGCCAACCTGGTGGGTGGCAAGCGCTACGAACCGGAAGAAGAGAACCCGATGCTGGGCTTCCGCGGGGCCGGTCGTTACGTCTCCGATAGCTTCCGCGACTGCTTTGCGCTCGAGTGCGACGCGGTGAAATATGTGCGTAATGAGATGGGGCTGACCAACGTCGAGATCATGGTGCCGTTTGTACGCACCGTCGATCAGGCGAAGGCGGTGGTAGAGGAGCTGGCGCGTCAAGGTCTGAAGCGCGGTGAGAACGGGCTGAAGATCATTATGATGTGCGAGATCCCGTCCAACGCCCTGCTGGCAGAGCAGTTCCTCGAGCACTTCGACGGCTTCTCTATCGGCTCTAACGACATGACACAGCTGGCGCTCGGTCTGGATCGCGACTCTGGCGTGGTATCCGCGCTGTTTGATGAACGTAACGAAGCGGTGAAAGCCCTGCTGTCGATGTCCATCCGCGCGGCGAAGAAGCAGGGCAAGTACGTCGGTATTTGTGGTCAGGGTCCGTCCGATCACGAAGACTTCGCTGCCTGGCTGATGGAAGAGGGGATCGATAGCCTGTCCCTGAACCCGGACACTGTGGTGCAAACCTGGCTGAGCCTGGCTGAACTGAAAAAATAAGCTGTCGGTCATACCGCATAAAAGGTGAGGATAACATCCTCACCTTTTTTTTTGCGCCTGCTTCTTCACCGCCGCGCCTGCCGAGTGGCGCATGCTGAGCCACTGCGTGATGTATTAAGGTAAGCTGCTGTAGTGCGTGTGTTTTCAGGATAAAAAAAAGCCCATCGTGGGAGATGGGCAAAGACTACACACAGCAATTCATTGTTTCACTCAGGGGATTTCCATGCTTATAAATCAAGGTGTTGATTCATAACCGTGACCTAATAGTAGGCATGACGGATTTTTGCGTCGATCAGATTCGTCTCAATAGTTTAACAGCGGTGAAGATTTTGTGAGGTGAATGAGGCGATTACGGTGGCGAGTCAGTTCAGGTGCGGTTAAATAAAAAGCAAATGTTAAGTAATGCTTAACTTTCTGGTGGGCGAACCCACCAGAATGGCGATGATTACTTATTTAACTCTTCCGTATCGTTCAGGGACGCCAGCAGCACATCAGGATCGGTCTGCGGCATCGGCACTTCATGCACCCAGGCGGAGAACAGTCGCCAGGAGACCGCCAGCAGCACCGGACCGATAAACAGACCGATCATTCCGAAGGCGATCAGACCGCCGATCACGCCGGAGAGGATCAGGATTAACGGCAGATCGGCACCCATGCGGATCAGTATCGGGCGGATCACGTTATCCATCGTTCCCACTACGCAGCTCCAGACCAGCAGCACCGTGCCCCAGGTGGTATCCCCGCTCCAGTACAGCCAGATAATGGCCGGAACCAGCACCAGCAGCGGCCCGAGTTGCATCAGGCAGGTTAACAGCATCAGTACGGTGAACAGCGTGGCGTAAGGCACGCCAGCAATCGCCAGACCAATCCCGCCCAGCACCGATTGCACCAGCGCCGTGACGACCACGCCCAGGGCGACGGCCCGGACAGCCTGCGCCGCCAGCAGCATCGCGGCATCACCGCGCGCGGAGGCGAGGCGCGTCGCAAAATGGCGAACCCCCAGTGCCACCTGCTCGCCGCGCCAGTACAGCAGGGCGCTGAACAGCAGCATCAGCACGCAATGGACCACAAAGCGGCCAAGGTGCGCAGCGGTGCCGACAAACCAGGTGGTGGTGGCGCCGATATAAGGCCTGACTTTGGCCATAATCGCGCTGCCGCCCATCTCCAGCAGGTTGTGCCAGCCGGCATACAGCTTATCGCCAACCAGCGGGATGTCGTTCAGCCACGCCAGATCCGGTAGTGACATATCGCCGCTGGAAATACTGGTGATAAGCGGCCCGCTGCCATCCACCAGACTGTTGACCAGCAGGGCAATCGGGATCACAAACACCAGCACCAGCAGCAGGGTCATCACCAGCACCGCCAGCGAACGGCGACCAAACAGCAGGCGCTCCAGGCGGATAAACAGCGGCCAGGTGGCAATCACCACGGTTCCCGCCCACGCGAAGCCAAGAATAAAAGGTTGAACGATCCACAGACACGCAATAATCATGATTGCCAGGAACAGCACCGACAGCAAAATTTGCGCAACGTCCCTGGGCTGATGTCGATTGACCATAGTTTGAATTTACCTTTGAAGGATACCAGCATAGCTGGTGAGAACATGAAACCACGTGACTCTAATGATTAGTGATTTCAGCGATTTTTGACAGGCAGATTCTGCCTGTAATTCTGTCGGGCGCATAAGAAAAAAATGTGATACAAACAGGGAGACACAACGCAAACGATTATCTACAACAATTTAGATGGGGCAGGGTCGACAGTAATGATCCCACAAATTTCTCAGGCACCGGGCGTCGTTCAGCTGGTGCTCAATTTTTTGCAGGCTTTGGAGCAACAGGGTTTTACCGGCGATACCGCCACACGTTATGCCGACAGGCTGACAATGGCGACCGACAACAGTATCTACCAGCTACTTCCCGATGCCGTCGTTTTCCCCCGTTCGACCGCTGATGTGGCATTGATTGCCCGTCTGGCGTCACAGGAACGTTTCACTTCGCTGATCTTCACCCCCCGCGGTGGCGGCACCGGCACCAACGGTCAGGCGCTGAACCAGGGGATCATCGTCGATATGTCCCGCAACATGAACCGCATCATTGAGATCAACCCTGAAGAGGGCTGGGTGCGCGTTGAGGCAGGGGTGATCAAAGATCAGCTCAATCAGTATCTTAAGCCGTACGGCTACTTCTTTGCCCCGGAGCTGTCTACCAGTAACCGCGCGACCCTGGGCGGGATGATCAATACCGATGCCTCCGGGCAGGGGTCGCTGGTGTACGGCAAAACCTCCGATCACGTCCTCGGCGTGCGGGCGGTGCTGTTGGGCGGTGATATTCTTGATACCCAGCCGATGCCCGTTGAGCTTGCCGAGACGCTCGGCAAAGACAACACCACCAGCGGGCGCATCTACCGCACCGTGCTGGACAGCTGTCGCGATAACCGTCAGCTGATTATTGATAAATTCCCGAAACTGAACCGCTTCCTTACCGGTTACGACCTGCGCCATGTGTTTAATGACGATCTCAGCCAGTTCGATCTGACCCGCATTCTGACGGGTTCGGAAGGCACGCTGGCGATGATCACCGAGGCGCGTCTCGACATTACCCGGCTGCCGAAAGTGCGCCGCCTGGTGAATGTGAAGTACAACTCCTTTGACTCTGCCCTGCGCAACGCGCCGTTTATGGTGGAGGCCCGTGCGCTGTCGGTGGAAACCGTCGACTCAAAAGTGCTCAATCTGGCGCGGGAAGATATCGTCTGGCACTCGGTCAGCGAGCTGATCACTGACGTGCCCGATAAAGAGATGCTGGGGCTCAACATCGTCGAGTTTGCTGGCGATGACGGCGAACTGATCGACAGCCAGGTTGCCAGCCTGTGCCAGCGTCTGGATGAGCTGATGGCGCAGGGTGAGGGCGGGGTGATTGGCTGGCAGCTGTGCCAGGAGCTGTCCGGCATCGAGCGTATCTACGCGATGCGCAAAAAAGCAGTCGGTCTGCTGGGTAACGCCAAAGGCGCGGCCAAGCCGATCCCGTTTGCGGAAGACACCTGCGTGCCGCCGGAACATCTGGCGGACTATATTGTCGAGTTCCGCGCGCTGCTCGACAGCCACGGTCTGAGCTACGGCATGTTCGGTCACGTGGATGCCGGGGTGCTGCACGTGCGCCCGGCGCTGGATATGTGCGATCCGCAGCAGGAGATCCTGATGAAAAAGATCTCCGACGACGTGGTGACGCTTACCGCTAAATACGGCGGCCTGCTGTGGGGAGAGCACGGAAAAGGCTTCCGCGCCGAATACAGCCCGGCGTTTTTTGGCGAGCAACTGTATGCCGAACTGCGCAAAATAAAAGCCGCCTTCGACCCGGACAACCGCCTCAACCCGGGCAAGATCTGCCCACCTGCAGGCGTTGACGCGCCGATGATGCAGGTGGATGCGGTCAAACGCGGCACCTACGATCGCCAGATCCCGATTGCGGTGCGTTCATCCTGGCGTGGGGCGATGGAGTGTAACGGCAACGGTCTGTGCTTTAACTTCGATGCCAAAAGCCCGATGTGCCCGTCGATGAAAATCACCAGCAATCGTATTCACTCCCCGAAAGGGCGTGCGACGCTGGTGCGCGAGTGGCTGCGTCTGCTGGCCGACCGCGGTGTGGATCCCCTGGCGCTGGAAAAAGAGCTGCCAGAAAAACGCGCCAGCCTGCGAACCCTCGTTGAGCGGACCCGCAACAGCTGGCACGCGCGCAAAGGCGAGTACGATTTTTCCCACGAAGTGAAAGAGGCGATGTCGGGCTGTCTGGCCTGTAAAGCCTGTTCCACCCAGTGTCCGATCAAGATTGATGTGCCGGAATTCCGCTCGCGCTTCCTGCAGCTCTATCACACCCGCTACCTGCGCCCGATGCGCGATCATCTGGTGGCGACCGTCGAGAGCTATGCCCCGCTGATGGCGCGTGCGCCAAAAACATTCAACTTCTTTATTAACCAGCCGCTGGTGCGCAAGCTGTCCGAGAAGCATATCGGCATGATCGACCTGCCGCTGCTCTCCACGCCGTCGCTGCAGCGTCAAATGGTTGGCCACCGTTCGGCCAACCTGACCCTGGAGCAACTTGAGGCGCTGAGCCCGGCGCAAAAAGCCAAAACGGTGCTGGTGGTGCAGGACCCGTTTACCAGCTACTACGACGCGCAGGTGGTGGCCGACTTTATCCGCCTGGTGGAGCGCCTGGGCTACCAGCCGGTGCTGCTGCCGTTCTCGCCAAACGGCAAGGCCCAGCACATTAAGGGCTTCCTCAATCGCTTTGCCAGAACGGCGCAAAAAACCTCTGACTTCCTCAATCGGGTATCGCTGCTGGGGATGCCGATGGTCGGGGTCGATCCGGCGCTGGTGCTCTGCTATCGCGATGAGTATAAGCAGACGCTCGGCGATAAGCGCGGCGATTTCAACGTGATGCTGGTCCACGAGTGGCTCCCGGGGATTGTGAATGCGCAAGCCACCCAGGAGACCAGCGGTGAAGCCTGGTATCTGTTCGGACACTGCACCGAAGTGACCGCGCTGCCGGGCGCGCCTGCGCAATGGGCATCGATCTTTGCCCGCTTTGGCGCGAAGCTCGAGAGCGTCAGCGTCGGCTGCTGTGGCATGGCGGGGACGTACGGGCATGAAGTGGTCAATCACGCCAATTCGCTGGGGATCTACGAGCTCAGCTGGCATCAGGCGATGCAGCGTCTGCCGCGCAATCGCTGTCTGGCGACAGGCTACTCCTGTCGCAGTCAGGTGAAACGCGTCGAGGGCAGCGGCGTGCGCCATCCATTGCAGGCTTTACTGGAGATTATGGGATGATCTGGAAACGTGCCGTCACGCTGCAGGCCTTAAACGCCATGGGCGAGGGCAATATGGTCGGGCTGCTGGATATCCAGTTTACCCGCATCGGCGACAGCGAACTGGAAGCGACGATGCCGGTGGACAGCCGTACCCATCAGCCGTTTGGGCTGCTGCACGGCGGCGCGTCGGTGGTGCTGGCCGAAACGCTGGGCTCGGTGGCGGGCTATCTCTGCACCGAAGGCGAACAGAAGGTGGTGGGGGTTGAGGTTAACGCCAACCATTTGCGTGCTGTACGCAGTGGGCGGGTGCGTGGCGTGTGTCGGGCGCTGCACACCGGCAGCCGTCATCAGGTGTGGCAGATCGACATTTTTGATGAGCAGGAACGCCTGTGCTGCTCCTCGCGCTTAACCACCGCGGTGGTGTAAACAGAAAGTTGGGCGGCTTTTATCATAATCCGCAATTTATGACAAAGCCGCGCCCCGCAGTTATGAGACTATTCTGATGCTCCTTCAAGAGCTAAGCCATGATGAGTGCCGGAGATAAGCGCCGGATGGAGTAAGGAACCCTTAAGATTGCCGCTGGTAGTCTTAAGGGTTTTCTTTTTTGTGTGTTATAGCGCCATGCCGATCGCGGCGTTCACTCTCGTCGACGCCATAAAAACCCCGCCGTCAATAAAACCCGCCCGGCAACCGTATCAGACCCTGCTGCGGTGCGGCAAGCCCATGATTACGCTGGAGCCCGTAATATAACTTTTTGATTTTCATGCTATTGCCAGCTTGATCATTTTTTTCATCCCTATTTCATAAATAGGCATTCCCTATACATCTTTTCCCTTGTAACCGTTTTCGCCGATTAACCTTTATAAAGCCATTAATATTCAATTGATTGCAGAAAAAAATCGAACCCTGTTAACCCTTCGTGCAGGGTCTATGCTTAATTAATGTCACCAAAAAGGGCGATTAAGGCGAAAGCCCCTGCTGTCAGGGGGTTGAAGTGATAATCGTTATCACTAACATGGTGTTATGCCCTGATGGCGCAATACATAAGGTGGACCTATGGAACTGCATTCAGAAACGTTTGACCCGACAGATTTTGCATGGCGTGGATTAACGCTGACCTCTGCCGCGGCGGCGCATATTCGCGAGCTGACCAGCAAACAGCCCGGCTTGCTCGGCGTGCGCTTAGGCGTGAAGACCACCGGCTGCGCCGGTTTTGGCTATGTGCTGGGTACCGTCACTCAACCGGAGACAGACGATCTGGTTTTCGAGCGTGACGGCGCAAAACTGTACGTGCCGCTGCAGGCGATGCCGTTTATTGACGGCACCGAAGTGGATTACGTGCGCGAAGGCTTAAACCAGTTATTCAAATTCAATAACCCTAAAGCCCAGAACGAATGCGGCTGCGGCGAAAGTTTTGGGGTATAGGCGGTATTATGTCTCGACAAACTGAAGCAACTGACGATGTCAACACCTGGTCCGGCAGCCATCTTAATTACAAAGAGGGCTTCTTCACCCACTTGCAAACCGATGAGCTGGCGAAGGGGATCAACGAAGAGGTCATTCGCGCAATTTCCGCTAAGCGCAACGAACCCGAGTGGATGCTGGAATTCCGTCTGAATGCGTTTAAGGCCTGGCTGGAGATGGAAGAGCCGCACTGGCTGAAGGCGCATTACGACAAGCTTAACTATCAGGATTACAGCTACTACTCGGCGCCGTCCTGCGGGAACTGCGACGACACCTGTGCCTCGGAGCCGGGTGCGGTGCAACAGACCGGGGCCAATGCCTTCCTGAGCAAAGAGGTAGAAGAGGCCTTCGAGCAGCTCGGCGTGCCGGTGCGCGAAGGACGCGAAGTCGCGGTCGACGCCATCTTCGACTCCGTCTCCGTCGCCACCACCTACCGGGAAAAGCTCGGCGAGCAGGGGATCATCTTCTGTTCGTTTGGCGAAGCCATTCACGATCACCCGGAGCTTATCAAGAAATACCTCGGCACCGTGGTGCCCGGTAACGACAACTTCTTTGCCGCCCTCAACGCGGCGGTGGCGTCCGACGGCACCTTTATCTACGTGCCGAAAGGCGTGCGCTGTCCGATGGAGCTCTCGACCTATTTCCGCATCAATGCCGAAAAAACCGGCCAGTTTGAACGCACAATCCTGGTGGCGGATGAAGGCAGCTACGTCAGCTATATCGAGGGCTGTTCCGCCCCGGTGCGCGACAGCTACCAGCTGCACGCGGCGGTGGTGGAAGTGATCATCCACAGAGACGCCGAAGTGAAGTACTCGACGGTGCAGAACTGGTTCCCGGGGGATGGCAATACCGGCGGTATTCTGAACTTCGTCACTAAGCGTGCGCTGTGCGAAGGTGAGAACAGTAAAATGTCGTGGACCCAGTCGGAAACCGGCTCGGCTATCACATGGAAATACCCGAGCTGCATTCTGCGCGGTGACAACTCCATCGGCGAGTTTTACTCAGTGGCGCTGACCAGCGGATATCAGCAGGCCGACACCGGCACCAAGATGATCCACATCGGCAAAAACACCAAATCCACCATCATCTCGAAAGGGATCTCGGCGGGTAAAAGCCAGAACAGCTATCGCGGGCTGGTCAAAATCATGCCGACCGCCACCAACGCGCGCAACTTTACCCAGTGTGATTCGATGCTGATCGGTCCGGACTGCGGGGCGCATACCTTCCCGTACGTTGAATGCCGCAACAACAGCGCCCAGCTGGAACACGAAGCCACCACCTCGCGCATTGGCGAAGATCAGCTGTTCTACTGTCTGCAGCGCGGCATCAGCGAAGAAGATGCCATCTCGATGATCGTAAACGGTTTCTGTAAGGACGTATTCTCTGAACTGCCGCTGGAGTTTGCCGTGGAAGCCCAGAAATTACTGGCGATTAGCCTTGAACACAGCGTCGGTTAAGCATTAAGGAAAGCACATGTTAAGCATCAAAGATTTACAGGTCAGTGTGGAAGATAAAGCGATCCTGCGCGGTCTCAGCCTCGAGGTGCGCCCGGGCGAAGTCCACGCCATTATGGGGCCGAACGGATCGGGGAAAAGTACGCTCTCAGCCACTCTGGCCGGGCGTGAAGATTACGAGGTCGTCGGCGGTTCGGTCGACTTTAAGGGCAAAGATCTGCTTGAACTGTCACCGGAAGATCGCGCGGGCGAAGGCATTTTTATGGCCTTCCAGTACCCGGTCGAAATTCCCGGCGTCAGCAATCAGTTCTTTTTGCAGACCGCGCTGAATGCCGTGCGTAAGTACCGTAGCGAAGAGGCGCTGGACCGCTTTGATTTTCAGGATTTGATGGAAGAGAAAATCCAGCTGCTGAAAATGCCGGAAGACCTGCTCACCCGCTCGGTTAACGTCGGCTTTTCCGGCGGCGAGAAGAAGCGCAACGACATTTTGCAGATGGCAGTGCTGGAGCCAGAGCTGTGCATCCTTGATGAAACCGACTCCGGGCTGGACATCGACGCCCTGAAAATCGTCGCCGATGGCGTTAACGCCCTGCGCGACGGCAAGCGCTCGTTCATTATTGTCACCCACTATCAGCGTATCCTTGACTACATCAAGCCGGACTACGTGCACGTGCTGTATCAGGGACGGATTGTGAAATCCGGTGATTTCTCGCTGGTGAAACAGCTGGAGGAGCAGGGCTATGGCTGGCTTAGCGAACAGCAGTAACGCGCTGCAACAGTGGCACCGTCTGTTTGAGGCGCAGGGCGAAACGCGCTCTGAACAGGCGCAACAGCACCTGCAGCAGATGCTGCGTCTGGGCTTGCCGACGCGCAAGCATGAAGACTGGAAGTACACCCCGCTGGAGGGGCTGACCAACGGTGAGTTTGTCTCCCGACTCGCCGAGGTGGAAAAGGATCGTTGTGACGCGCTGGCGCTGCAGCTGGATGCCACGCGGCTGGTGTTCGTTGACGGGCGTTTTAGCCCGGCATTGAGCGACAGCACCGACGACAGCGGGTTTGAGGTGACCCTTAACGATGAGCGTCAGACGCTGCCGGCCCCGGTTCAGGCGGAGCTGTTTTTGCATCTGACCGAAAGCCTGGCGCCAGGCGTCACCCATATCAGCGTGAAGCGTAACCAACGGCCTTCTAAGCCGTTGCTCTTAATGCACATCACTCAGGGGCTGGAGGGGGAGGAGATCAACACCGCGCACTACCGCCATCACCTGACGCTGGCCGAAGGGGCAGAAGCGACTATCGTTGAGCATTACGTCAGCCTGACGCCGGCCCGGCATTTTACCGGCGCGCGCCTGACGATGAACGTGGCGGCCAACGCCCGCCTGCACCATATCAAGCTGGCGTTTGAGAATGCGGTGAGCCACCACTTCGCCCACAACGATATCCAGCTTGCGGCGGACGCCTCGGCGTACAGCCACAGCTTCCTTCTCGGGGGCGCGGTGCTACGCCACAACACCAGCACCCAGCTGAACGGCGAGAACACCACGCTGCGCATCAACAGCCTGGCAATGCCGGTGAAAAACGAAGTGTGCGACACTCGTACCTGGCTGGAGCACAACAAGGGCTACTGCAACAGCCGTCAGCTGCATAAAACCATCGTCAGCGACAAAGGCCGGGCGGTGTTTAACGGGCTGATCAACGTTGCGCAGCACGCGATTAAAACCGATGGTCAGATGACCAACAACAACCTGCTGATGGGGCGTCTGGCAGAGGTGGACACCAAGCCGCAGCTGGTGATCTACGCCGATGACGTGAAGTGCAGCCACGGCGCGACGGTGGGGCGGATTGATGATGAACAGATGTTCTATCTGCGCTCGCGCGGGATCGACCGGCAGGCGGCAGAGAAGATGATCATTTACGCGTTTGCCGCCGAGTTGACCGAAGCGCTCGACGACGAAACGTTAAGACAGCAGGTGTTGGCACGTATTGGCCAGCGTCTGCCCGGAGGTGCCGTATGAGTTTCCCCGTAGAGAAAGTGCGGGCGGATTTTCCCGTCCTGACCCGTGAAGTGAACGGTCTGCCGCTTGCCTATCTCGACAGCGCCGCCAGCGCGCAAAAGCCTGCGCAGGTGATCGATGCCGAAGCGGAGTTTTATCGCCACGGCTACGCGGCGGTGCACCGGGGGATCCATACCCTTAGCGCGGAAGCCACCCAGCGGATGGAGAATGTTCGTACCCAGACTGGCGCGTTTCTTAATGCCCGGTCGCCGGAGGAGCTGATATTCGTGCGCGGCACCACCGAAGGGATCAACCTGGTAGCCAACAGCTGGGGCAGCGATCAGGTCCACGCCGGGGACAATATCCTGATAAGCCAAATGGAGCACCACGCCAACATCGTGCCCTGGCAGATGCTGTGCGAGCGCGTGGGCGCTCAGCTTAGGGTGATCCCGCTGAACGACGACGGAACCTTACAGCTCGAGCAGCTGGATACCCTGCTGGATGAACGTACCCGGCTGGTCGCCATCACTCAGGTCTCCAACGTGCTGGGCACCGAAAACCCGGTGGCGGAGATCATCGCCAAAGCGCATCAGGTCGGCGCGAAAGTGCTGGTGGATGGTGCCCAGGCGGTGATGCACCATAAGGTTGACGTGCAGGCGCTGGACTGCGATTTTTACGTCTTCTCCGGGCATAAGCTGTACGGACCGACCGGCATCGGCGTGCTGTACGTCAGAGACGAGATCCTACAGGCGATGCCGCCGTGGGAAGGGGGCGGGTCAATGATCGCCACCGTCAGCCTGAGCGAAGGCACCACCTACGCGCGCGCGCCGTGGCGCTTTGAAGCCGGGACGCCCAACACCGGGGGGATTATCGGGCTCGGGGCGGCCATTGAGTATGTCTCCGCTATTGGCCTGGATGCCATTGCGGAGTACGAGCAGGTGCTGATGCACTACGCACTGGCGGAGCTGGCCAGCGTGCCGGATCTCAGGCTGTATGGCCCCGCCGACCGGCTGGGGGTGATCGCCTTTAACCTCGGCAAGCATCACGCCTATGACGTCGGCAGCTTCCTCGATAACTACGGGGTGGCGGTGCGAACCGGACACCACTGCGCCATGCCGCTGATGGCGTTCTACCAGGTACCGGCGATGTGCCGCGCATCGCTGGTGATGTACAACACAATGGAAGAGGTCGACAGACTGGTGGCTGGGCTGAAACGCACCCACCATCTGCTAGGCTAACAGAGAGGCAAGAGATGGCCGCGTTGCCGGACAAAGAAAAATTACTGCGTAACTTTACGCGTTGCGCAAATTGGGAAGAAAAGTACCTCTACATTATTGAGCTGGGGCAGCGACTGCCTGTGCTCAGTGAGGAAGAGCATCGGCCGGAAAACAGTATTCAGGGCTGTCAGAGTCAGGTGTGGATAATCATGCGCCAGAACGACGCCGGGATGATTGAATTAACCGGTGACAGTGATGCGGCAATTGTGAAAGGCCTTATCGCAGTGGTGTTTATTCTCTATCAGCAGATGTCCGCCCAGGATATTGCGGCTTTCGACGTGCGCCCGTGGTTTGAACAAATGGCGCTGGCCCAGCATTTAACCCCCTCCCGCTCACAGGGGCTGGAAGCGATGATCCGCGCAATCCGCTCCAAAGCCGCCAACATTAGCTAAACTATCAGGACAGCTCTCATTCTGTTTCGCGAGGCGGTTCCCGCCTCGCGGGTTTTTCAGCTTTCTGACGTTCTGTCAGTGAATAAGGAATCTCAGCATGAAGCGCGCGTCTCTCATTACTCTTATTCTTTTTGGTTCGCTCAGCGCGGTGAATAGCGTCAAAGCGATGGACTATCCCTTGCCCCCGGCGGGTAGCCGCCTGATTGGACAAAATCAGACCTACACCATTCAGGAAGGCGATAATAACCTGCAGGCCATTGCGCGCCGGTTTAATACCGCTGCCCATTTAATCCTCGAAACCAATAACACCATCGCGCCGGTCTATCCAGCACCGGGAACGGTGATCACCATTCCGTCGCAGATGCTGCTGCCGGATACACCGCGGGAAGGCATTGTGGTGAACCTGGCGGAACTGCGTCTGTACTATTTCCCGCCGGGTGAAAACAGCGTTCAGGTCTATCCGCTGGGAATTGGTCAGCTTGGGCTGGAGACGCCGGTGTCGACGACCCACGTCAGCCAGAAAATCCCCAATCCGACCTGGACCCCGACAGCGGGCATCAGAGCGCGCTCATTAGCGCAGGGCATCAGACTGCCCCCGGTGGTACCCGCAGGGCCAAATAACCCGCTGGGGCGCTATGCGCTGCGTCTGGGGATCGGTAACGGCGAATACCTCATTCACGGCACCAGCGCCCCGGACAGCGTCGGGCTGCGCGTCAGTTCTGGCTGCATGCGCATGAATGCTCCTGATATCAAAGCACTGTTCGCGCAGGCCAGGGTGGGCACACGGGTGCAGATCATCAATGAGCCGGTGAAGTTCTCAGTGGAGCCGGACGGTAAACGCTACGTTGAGGTGCATCGCCCGCTGGCCATGCTGGAAGGTGAAAACCCACAAACGGTGCCGATTACGCAGACAGCAGGCCTGGCATCCTTTGTCTCACAACAGGGGAGCGATAAAGTGCTGGTTAATAAAGCCTTGTCGCGTCGGGCAGGGATCCCGGTAGTGGTATCGACAGGTGCCGGAACGGCTATCGAAAGTACGGGGCAGTCAGCGCTGAACCGTGAGATGCCGGTGTCGGTAACGCAGGCGCTGCAGTAAGGCAAATGCGGGGCAAAAAAAATGGCGCACGATGTGCGCCATTTTTATTAACAGGTACTATTACTTACGGTATTTAGTAGCCTGGTTGTCCAGACGCTGGTTAGCGCGTGCTGCGTCGTCTTTAGCAGCCTGAACGTCAGAACGCATTGCGTTCACGTCGTTGCTCAGCTGGTCAACTTTAGCGTTCAGAGTCTGAACGTCAGAAGACAGTTGGTCGATTTTAGCATTGCTAGAACAACCAGCCAGCATAGTAGAAGCCAGGATTACCGCGCCCAGTACCAGTTTAGTACGATTCATTATTTATACCCTCTAGATTGAGTTAATCTCCATGTAGCGTTACAAGTATTACACAAAGTTTTTTAGGTTGAGAATATTTTTTTGATGGGAATACGCCTATTTTTGATCGTTCGCTCAAAGAACCATCTGTTTTGGCTATTTCATTAAAATTGTTGTATTAAAACAGACCACTTTCATCGGATTCATCTTAGAAAACGCACCCGTTAAATAGAGAAACTCGATTTGATTTTTTAATAAGTTTGGCTGATAGCGGAAATAAAAAAGCGCCCCGAGGGACGCTTTTTAATCGAATTAATTCTTTCGGAATTATTACAGCACGTGAACAGATGCGGTATTGGTGGTGCCGCTTGGTACCAGCGCACCGGAAACCATCACCACAACGTCACCTTTCTGCGCCAGGCCACATTCAACCAGCTGCAGGGCCACTTCTTTACCCAGACGGTAGAAATCGTCGGTAGACGCGATCTCTTTCACCAGGTGTGGAACGATACCTTTGCTCAGCACCAGCTGACGGGCAGTCACTTCGTTGGTGGTCAGCGCCAGGATGGTAGCGTTCGGGAAGTATTTACGCACAGCTTTAGCGGATTTACCGCCCTGGGTGGCGACAACGATCAGTGGCGCTTCCAGTTTCTCTGCGGTTTCTACTGCACCGCGGCAAACCGCTTCGGTGATGCGCAGCTTACGGCTGTCGTTGTTGTTGTCCAGACGGCTGGTCATCACGCGATCGGTACGTTCGCAGATGGTGGCCATGATGGTCACGGCTTCCAGCGGGTATTTACCCTTCGCGGATTCACCGGACAGCATAACGGCATCGGTACCGTCGAGGATGGCGTTGGCAACGTCGCCAGCTTCTGCGCGGGTTGGACGTGGGTTTTTGATCATGGAGTCCAGCATCTGCGTTGCGGTGATAACCACTTTACGCGCGCGAACACACTTCTCGATCATCATCTTCTGCGCGAAGATAACTTCTTCAACCGGGATCTCAACGCCCAGGTCACCACGTGCCACCATGATGCCGTCAGAGGCTTCGAGGATTTCGTCGAAGTTGTTCAGGCCTTCCTGGTTTTCGATTTTGGAGATGATCTGGATCTTCTCGCCGCCGTGGGCTTTCAGGTGCTCACGGATTTCAACCACGTCGGAACGCTTACGGATGAAAGAGGCAGCAACGAAGTCAACGCCTTGCTCACAACCGAAGATCAGATCCTGTTTGTCTTTTTCAGCCAGTGCTGGCAGCGCGATGGAAACGCCCGGCAGGTTAACGCCTTTGTTTTCGCCCAGATCGCCGTTGTTCAGCACTTTACAAACCACGTTTTTACCTTCGATCGCGGTGACTTCCATCCCGATCAGGCCGTCATCCACCAGAATGGTGTTGCCAACGGACAGATCGCTGGTGAAGCCTTCGTAGGTCACAGCAACGGTTTCGTTGTTGCCGACAACGGACTTGTCAGTGGTGAAGGTGAAGGTCTGGCCAGCTTTCAGCGCAACGTCGTTGCCGCCTTCCAGCTTAATGGTACGAATTTCCGGACCTTTGGTGTCCAGCAGGATAGCGGCTTTTTTGCCGGTCTTGCTCATCACGTTGCGCAAGTTCTGGATGCGCTGGCCGTGCTCAGCATAGTCACCGTGAGAGAAGTTCAGACGCATAACGTTCATGCCGGCGTCCAGCATTTTGGTCAGCATCTCTTCAGATTCGGTTTTCGGGCCGATGGTGCAAACAATTTTCGTCTTTTTCATGACAGTCTTAGTCTTTAAGTTGAGAAAGTTGAGAAGGATAGGGAAATATCGCTCCGGGGGCGCACTGCCGTGGAGTCAAACCTGTATTGCGAAATCTACGATGGCACGCACTAAGGATAGGTGACATCAAATGAGCGTGCCGAGGAATGTGTGCCTGAGTTTCAGCCCAACGGAGGAGAGGAAGTTGTATGGGTTGTTTTTTGCAGTCCAAGCGCTGAAACCATTCATCAGGAATTAGGGGCGCATTATACGCTGAAAAATACGCAAAAGGAAAATGAAAACAGCGTTTCAAAAATTTTATGTGCAGTTTCACAAGGGATTGTTATCAATGCGTTAAGGTTCTTACCGAGGAGGGCGACGCTAAGTAAAACCGCAGCCAAAAACCTAAACTTTCGTGTTGGATTTTGCTTTTTTTGTTGAACGTTGCGCAACACGATGCCGATCATTTGCGCCAGATGACTATTCATTACTGAAAATCAGCTATTTACTGCAGGTGGGCATTGTACCAGTCGGCACGCAATATATGGTTTTCAGTTATAAGTTTATTCCTTTTTATTCATTCAAAAAATGATAACCTGTGCTTACTATCATTTGGACATCCATACTGCTAAACCGCTAAATGCGGCACGGATAACAATAAGAATGATTGTTCTCAGGAATATTTCGAAGATTTTTGACAACGGAAAAGTGGCGCTGACGGCCGTTGATAGCGTGAACCTCGCCATTGAGCAGGGGCAAATTTACGGCATTATTGGCTACAGCGGCGCCGGGAAAAGTACCTTGATCCGCCTGCTGAATGGTCTGGAAAAGCCGACTACCGGCAGCGTCACCATTAACGGTCACGACATTTCTGCCGCAAAGGGCGAGGCCCTGCGCCAGGCCCGACTGAAAATCAGCATGGTATTTCAGCACTTCAACCTGCTGTGGTCGCGCACGGTTAATGAAAACATTGCGTTTTCGATGCAAATTGCCGGCGTGCCAAAAGCCAAAATCAAAGCCCGCGTCGCCGAGCTGGTGGAGCTGGTCGGCCTGAAAGGGCGCGAACAGGCGTACCCGTCCCAGTTGAGCGGCGGACAAAAACAGCGTGTCGGTATTGCCCGTGCGCTGGCGAACAATCCTGACGTCCTGCTCTGCGATGAAGCCACCTCGGCGCTGGATCCGCAGACCACCGATCAGATCCTCGACCTGCTGCTGGATATTAACCGTCGCTTCGGCCTGACCATTGTCCTCATCACCCATGAGATGCACGTTGTGCGTAAAATCTGTGACCGCGTGGCGGTAATGGAAAACGGCAAAGTGGTGGAAGAGGGCGAAGTGCTGCAGGTGTTTACCCATCCGCAGCAGGCTATTACCCAACAGTTTGTCCGCCAGGTGAGCCAGTACGCCGAAGAAGAGACCTTTAACAGCGAGCTGGCGAAGGATCTGGAAGGCACGGTCATCAAGCTGACCTTTACCGGACACAGTACCCATAAGCCGATTGTCGGCGAACTGACGCTGCGCTACGGCCTGCCGTTTAACATTCTGCACGGAAAAATGACCCAAACCGCTCACGGCGTTTTCGGCCAGCTGTGGCTGCACGTGTTGGCCACGGAAGAACAACTGAACAATATCCTCGCCGATGTGCAGAACAGTGATATTGAAGGCGAGGTAATTAAGCATGGCTGAGACTCTTTTTCCGCACCTGAAATGGGACCAACTGTGGGCGGCCACGCTGGAGACGCTGTACATGACCGCGCTCTCGGGTATTGCGACCTTCGTGCTGGGGCTGATTCTCGGTCTGGCGCTGTTTTTAACCGCCCGCGGTGGACTGTTCCACAACCGCGCGCTCTACAGCTTTATCTCCATTGTGGTGAACGTGTTTCGTTCCATCCCGTTCATCATCCTGATCGTGCTGCTGATCCCGTTTACCAAAACCGTGGTCGGCACCATTCTGGGCGCTAACGCGGCGCTGCCGGCGCTGATTGTCGGGGCCGCGCCGTTCTACGCCCGGCTGGTAGAGATCGCCCTGCGTGAAGTGGACAAAGGGGTGATTGAGGCGACCCGTTCGATGGGCGCCCGGCTCAGCACCTTAATTTTTCGGGTTTTACTGCCAGAGTCATCGCCTGCGCTAGTGTCAGGTATTACGGTCACGCTTATTGCCCTGGTCAGCTACAGCGCCATGGCGGGGGTGATTGGCGCAGGTGGTCTGGGGAATCTGGCTTATCTGGAAGGATTCCAGCGCAACCATGGTGATGTCACGCTGGTGGCAACGGTGACCATTTTGATCATCGTTTTCATTATCCAGCTCTGCGGCGATGCCATTACTTCCGTCTTAGACAAACGCTAATAATACAAACACACAGGAACCACATCATGAAAAAAACACTGACGTTGATCGCCGCAGCAACCCTGAGCGCCCTGAGCTTTGCCTCCTGGGCTGATACTCTGACCGTGGGCGCGTCCAATACGCCGCACGCCGAAATCCTCGAGCAGGCGAAGCCTATCCTCGCTAAACAGGGTATCGATCTGGAGATCAAACCGTTCCAGGATTACATCCTGCCGAACACCGCGCTGGCGGGTCGTGACATCGACGCCAACTACTTCCAGCACATTCCTTATCTGAACAGCGTCCTGAAAGATCACGCTGGCGATAAGACCTATGATTTTGTCAGCGCCGGTGCGATCCACATCGAGCCGATCGGTATTTACTCTAAAAAATTCAAATCGCTGAAAGATCTGCCGGAAGGCGGCAAAATCATCATGCGTGATGCGGTGTCCGAAGAGGGTCGTATCCTCTCTATCTTTGAGAAAGAGGGCGTGATCAAGCTGAAGCCGGGCATCGACAAAGTGACCGCACGCATCAGCGACATTGTCGAGAACCCGAAAAAACTGCAGTTCACGCCGAACGTCGAAGCCGCGCTGCTGCCGCAGATGTATAACAACGACGAAGGCGCGGCGGTGGTGATCAACGCTAACTACGCCATCGACGCCGGTCTCGACCCGGTTCACGATCCGATTGCGGTCGAAAGCGGTGAAAACAACCCGTACGCCAACATCATTACCGTACACCGTGGCGACGAGAAGAAAAAAGACATCGTAGCCCTGGTGAACGTCCTGCACTCCAAAGAGATTCAGGAGTGGATCCGCACCAAATACAAAGGCGCGGTGATCCCGGTTAATAACTGATTCACGGATGCTT
This sequence comes from Silvania sp., assembly GCF_051656365.1. NCBI lineage: Bacteria > Pseudomonadati > Pseudomonadota > Gammaproteobacteria > Enterobacterales > Enterobacteriaceae > Silvania > Silvania sp. The sequence goes on from NZ_JBOGBT010000061.1 coordinate 26,608, forward strand.
TTTCCCAGGCCCGGCGAGTTTCTCGCCGGGCTTCTTTTTTGTATACGGCCGGTGAATCTATTAAGCTGACGTTTTAGGCAACGGAGTGAAAGTAATGGGCAATGTGACCAAAGACGAAGCGCTGTATCAGGAGATGTGTCGTGTGGTGGGCAAAGTCGTTCTTGAGATGCGCGACCTGGGGCAGGAGCCCAAGCATATCGTGATCGCGGGAGTCGTCCGCACCGCGCTGGCGAACCAGCGCGTGCCACGCAGTGAATTAACGACTCAGGCGATGGAAACGGTGGTTAAAGCGCTGGCCGGGTAATGCGTTTTGCCAGCTGCTCAACGGTGCAGCACAGCAGGTAATAGACCAGCCCCGTAAAGATGAAAATAGCCGCCGGGTAAATCTGTACCCGGTTGTTAACCTGTCCGGCGACGGTGGTCAGTTCCGGCACGTTGACAATAAAAGCCAGCGAGGTGTCCTTCAGCAGGCTGATAAAAATCCCCGACAGCGACGGCAACGTATTGCGCAACACTTGCGGCAGCAGCAGATGCCACAGGGTCTGCAGTGTGCCAAACCCCTGCGACTGCGCCGCCTCATACTGCCCGACAGGCAATGCGCGCAGCCCCGCCAGCACCGAATGCATCACCGCCGCCGCGGTAAACCACGCCAGCGCCAGCGTCACGGTCAAGGCGCCGGGCAGATCGCCCCCGGTCATCAGCGGCAGCAGATACCACATCCAGAAAATAACAAATATCAGCGGGATCCCGCGAATCAGCTCGGCCCACGCAAACAGGGTCTGACGAATGACGCCCGGGTAACGCCAGGCGAGGCCCGCCAGCGCAATCCCGGCCGGGAGCGCCAGCGCCGCCGCGCCAAAGGCCATCAGCAGGGTCAGCAGCACGCCGCCGGGTTGCCCGGCGCTTATGCGTCCCCACAGCAGATAATCAAGGTTGTCGGTAATCACGCTAAACCCGGCTAACATGGCTCTTCACTCCTTAACTCGGTGTTTGTTTTACGCCGCCGCGCGGGCGTGGGGCCCAGCTTTGTGAGCAGTAAGCCCAGCGCGATGCCGGTCAGCAGGTACAGCACCGTGCCCACGCTGAAGGCTTCCAGCGCGTGGGCGTTATAGCTTTCGATCTGGCGCACCTGATAGGTGAGTTCGGCAAAGCCGATGCCGCTCGCGAGCGACGAGAGCTTCATCAGATTAAGGTACTGACCCACCACAGGCTGCCAGGCGTTGGCCAGCCCCTGCGGCAGCAGAATATGGCGCAGTAACCGCCAGGACGAGAAACCCTGAGCCAGCGCCGCCTCCCGCTGTCCGCTGGAGACCGCCCGCAGTCCGGCGGTGACCTCTTCGGTTAAAAACGCCGAGGTAAAGACCCCCAGGCCCCAGGCGGAGCAGAGAAACTCCGGCGTGAACCACCAGACGTTACCCGGCAGTACCGACCAGGGGTGATCGGCCATCACTACCGCGCGAAAGGCCTGCGGAAGCCCATTCCAGGCGGCGAAATACCAGAACAGGAGCTGTACCAGCAGGGGCGTATTGCGAAACAGCGAGACCCACACGGCGACGACGGCAGTACCAAGGCGACCCCCAGCGAGGCGCAATCCGAGGCAGGCAAGGGTGAGAAGGCTGGCGACCAGCGCGCCCGCCAGCGTCACCCACAGGGTGGTTAAGAAACCGGACAGGATCCACTGCAAGGGCTGACCGGTCAGCACCCCTTGCCAGTCAAGGGCGGGCATTACACTGCGTCCTGATGAAGTGGGTTAAGCACCTTCTGCAGAAAACGCCGGGCGCGCGGATGGCTGGGATGCTGAAAGAACTGCTCGGGCGGCGCCACTTCCAGAATTTGTCCACCATCGATAAACACCACCCGATCGGCGATCTCGCGGGCGAACTGCATCTCGTGGGTGACAACAATCATGGTGATCCCACTATGAGCGAGGGCTTTCATCACCAGCAGCACCTCGCCAATCATCTCGGGATCGAGCGCCGAGGTGGGTTCATCGAATAGAATTATCTGCGGCGAGGAGGCCAGCGCCCGGGCAATTGCCACCCGCTGCTGCTGCCCGCCGGAGAGGGTATCGGGATACTGTTCGGCTTTATCTGCCATCCCCACCTGGCTGAGCAGGGTGTCGGCCCGGGTGTGCGCCTGCGCAGACGGCCAGCCGTGAACCTGCTCCAGCGCCAGGGTGATGTTTTGCCGGGCCGTCAGATGGCTGTAGAGATTAAACTGCTGAAACACGAATCCGACCCGGCTGCGCAGCTGCCGCAATGCCCGGCGACTGAGCTGACGGGTGGGTTTTCCGTCAATCAGGATCTCGCCGGAGGTTAAGGTTTCGAGCTGGTTGATCAGGCGAATCAGGGTGGATTTACCGGAGCCGGAGGGGCCGAGGATCGCCACCACCTCTCCGGGCGTGACGCTGAGGTTGACACCTTTCAGCACCGGGCGATCGCCGTAGCGTTTCACCACATCGCAAAAGGTGACGCTGGCCTGCGCCAGATGCGCAAAATCCGCGGCATCGGCCGCGGAGGAGGAAAAGAGACCGGAGAACATATCACTGGGCTTCTATTTTAAAGGCGCGCGGTTGTGGGGAGGGGGTCTGCGGGCCAAACCAGACGTCGTAAATTTTCGCCGCGTCGCCGCTGCCCTCCAGTTTCACCAGCTCATCGTTGACCACCTTCAGCAGCGCGGTTTCGCCTTTTTTCACCCCGACACCGATCTCCTCTTTACTCAGCAGGTCGGGCAGAATTTTGAAGCTGGCCTTATCCGGCGCCTGGGCCAGCAGACCCGCCAGAATGGTGCTGTCCTGAGTGATCGCCTGCACGTTACCGTTGCGCAACGCGGTCAGCGCCAGCGGAATATCGTCATAAGACAGCACCCGGGACTGCGGGAAGCGCTGATGCAGGGCCTGTTCACCGGTAGTGCCTTTTACGGCACCAATGCGCGCCTTGCTGTAGGCATCCAGCTTATCCGCGCCGCTGGACGGAACCAGGAACTGCTGGCCGGTCACAAAGTAAGGAGTGGAAAAATCGATTACCTGCGCGCGCTCCGGGGTAATGGTGATGTCCGCCACGATCAGGTCCGCTTTACCGGACTGCAGCAGCGGAATACGGTTTGCTGGGTTAGTGGCGACTAACTCGAGCTTCACCCCCAACGCTTTTGCCAGTGCGTTGGCGAAATCAACGTCGTAACCGACAATGTCGTGGCTTTTAGCATCCACCGATCCGAACGGCGGGTTGGCATCGAAGGTGGCTACTTTGACCACTCCGGCGGCTTTAATATCCGCCAGCTGATCCGCCTGCGCCTGGGTTGAAATCAGGCCGCCTGCGGTCAGCAGACCGAGTGCCAGCGCCAGTTTTGTGTGTATTGCCATAAATATCCCTGCCTCTCTGTTTTGGTTTTGTCCTGTTACGCTCCCATACCCGTTACGTCCGGCCAAATAAGAAAAATGTCTTTGCTATATGAAAAAAGTGATTAGTGAACAGGGTGTTACACGTAAGTAAACGGCTGGCGGGCTTTTGCAGTTTGCGCACATTCTCTGCCGGTATTCGCATTTCCCTTTGTGCCACATTGCAGGTTTACTGAACTCAGGCTGAACACAGAGGAAACAGGCAATGGGAAAATTACTGAGTACGTTACGACGGTTATTTGCGGGTCGAACCGAGGGTGCGGAGAACAGTGCGCAACGTGTTCTGGAGTCGATCTTGCCTGCTGCCAGCCTGTACGGCGTGGACATTGCCACTATCGATCCGGAGTGGTTTTATGACCAAACGCAACGCTGAACACCGCCTGGTGCGGGAAACCTACTGGAACGAGGTGTGCGTGCTTAACCACTAAACTGGATGTTAACATCCAAAATCACGCCTTCGTTTTGTCCCTGGCTCCGCAACCTGCTAAGGTTTCTGACGACCTCACTGACGCCAGTTAAGCGGATGAACAACAAACATTTTATACAACGCGGGATCCTCCTCGGGTTACTGCTCTTCCTGCTCAGCAGCGCGTTGCTGTATGCCGAACAGATCCGCCGCCAGTTCTGGGTGCTGGATCAGCAGTTTGCCACCGCCTTCGCGGAGGTGGGGGCGATGCTCACGCAAAATGAATCGATCCTCCCCCTGCTCAATGGCGATGAAGATCTGGCCGCGCTACGCAAAAAATTCCCGCAAATCGTCACCCTGCAAAAGACCACTGGTCGTGCGCTCGACGCCGCGCGGGTGGAGCCTGCCGAAGGTGAGCAGTACTGGCTGTATAACCCCTGGCGGCAGATCCGAGTGCTGATTGACCCACAAACGGTGCTTCACGCCAACCCACGCTTTACCCATATCAGCCTGCACCTCGACGGCACGCCGCCGGTTCAGTCGGAGGCCTTCTGGCACTGGCAGCGGCAGTTTTCACAGCATACTCAGCCGTTTACGCTCGCAGCCAGTGCCCAACCCGCCTGGGGGCAGATCCCGCTGCTGCCTTTCGTGCTGCTGTTTCTCGGCTGGGCGATAGTCACTGCGGCGGCTGGCGCCATCGTCTGGCAGCGAACGCAGCGGCAACATGCCGACCACCGCGCCCGGTATTATCAACATGCCCGACTCAACACCCTGGGCGAGATCACCGCCGGTATCGTGCATGAGATCAATCAGCCGCTGACGGCGGTGCAGACCTGGATTCAGGGCGCGCAGCGCCAACTGGGGCAGGGAAATTCCGAGGTGGTCGCGCAGGCGCTGGGCGCTGCCCTGATTCAGATCCAGCGGATTAACGCCCTGTTGACGCGCTTTCGCGAGCATGTCGCCCAGGAAGAGGTGACCCTGCGCGAGGTCGATCTGGCCGAATGCTGGCAACATGTTGGCAATTTGCTGGAGCATGAACGCACCGCGAAGCACATCCGTGTTACCCATGACTTCGCCCCGGACGCGAAAACGATCCAGGCAGACCGGCTGTGGCTGGAGCAGGTGCTGCACAATCTTCTCAGCAATGCCATTCAGGCTCAGCAGGACAGACCCGCAGGCTGGGTGCACATCACCAGCCGCGCAGAAGGGGATCGTATCACGCTGATCCTGACCGACGGCGGGCCGGGCTTTACCCCCGAGGCGTTAGAAAATGCTTTTATGCCGTTTTATAGCGGGCGCAAAGAGGGGATTGGGCTGGGTATGACCTTAACGGAGTCGTTATTGACCCGTATGAATGGCACTATTTTGCTGAATAACGCGCCCGAAGGTGGGGCACAGATTACGCTGCAGTTTGCTCGCCAGGGGAGTCGCACGCATGAATAACGTTATTTACCTTATCGACGATGATGCGTCGGTTCGGGAGTCGCTGGTGTTCCTGTTGTCGGGGATGAACTGGGAGATCGCCACCTTCGACAGCATTGCCGCGTTTACGGCGGCGCACAGCAGCAATACCGGGCTCACCGGCTGCCTGCTGCTGGATATGCGCATGCCGGGGAAAGGCGGGTTGGCCTGGCTGGAAGAGGGGGCATGGCCGTGGCCGCTGCTGCCGGTGATCCTGATGACCGGGCATGGCACCATCGACGCCTGCCGTCGCGCCTTTCACAACGGGGTGTATGAGTTTTTCACCAAGCCGCTGGATGCCGACAAGCTGATCGAATCCATCACCGCGGCGCTGGCAGAGAGCCAGCAGCGCGTGGGCGCGTGGCAGGAGACCACCCGCGTGCGGGCGCTGTTTGCCCAGCTCACCGCCCGCGAGTACGAAGTGCTGCATGCCCTGATGGACGGGCGCAGTAATAAAGAAGTCGCCGCGCGGCTGAATCTTTCTCCGCGCACGGTAGAAGCGCACCGGGCGGCGGTGTTTCTCAAGCTGGGCGTCTCGAGCCTGGTACAGGCCATCCGGGAATATGACAAATTGCAATCCGTAGAACTACCAGGCTAGCTGCGTAATCGACCGAATAACATTCGCGCCGCCTCCCCGATATGCTTCAGGTGTTCCCACTGATAAGAGGATGTGCGATGAAAAAGGTAATGATGGCAGTAATCGGGGTTGCAGGGATGGTCGGCGTATCGGCGCACGCACAGTCTGTGGCGCAAAACAGTCTGTCACTGACCCAGGCGAACGCCCTGGCCAGCGCCGCCGTTCAGGCTTGTCTGACGAAAAACTACCAGGTGAGCGTCACGGTGGTGGATCGCGCCGGGGTAGTTAAAGCGGTACAGCGCACGGATAACGCCGGTCCGCACACCCTGAAAGCCAGCGAGATGAAAGCCTTTACCGCGCTGAGCACCAAAAATGCGTCGGGTAAAGTGATGGAATCGGCGCAAAGCAATGCGGGCGCACAGAACCTGCGTGATATTCCGGGTCTGCTGCTGCTGGCCGGTGGTCTGCCGGTTAAAGAAGGGGATGACGTGATTGGCGCGATCGGTATTGGCGGTGCGCCGGGCGGACATCTTGATGAAGCCTGTGCCCAGCAGGCGATAGACAGCCTGAAAAAGTCGTAATAAAAAGCCCCGGCGTATCCGGGGCTATTTGTTAGATCTTGCAGGCGTCGCCGCAGTCATCGTCCGCCACTATCGCCTGCGCTTTTTTATCCGCATCATCCAGACGCTCCGCGTTGCGCTCTTCAGCTTCTTCCAGTCCGTTAAACACCAGATTCTCGAGATCAATTTCCATCATGCACCCGCTTTATTCAGTTTTTGTTCCAGGTCGTATTATAGGGCAAAACCGGCGCATGAGGCACCCCGCCGCGCAGAGCGCACATAAGGATAATCCTTGCCATACTCAGGCATTAACCCTGCAAAGGAGCGGCAATGATTACGCTATGCCAGACCTGCGGCACGTCCTATGACGGGCCCACCGAACCCAAACGGTGCCCCATTTGTGAAGATGAACGCCAGTATGTGCCCTCGACAGGCCAGGCGTGGGTCGCGTTTGACACCCTGACCGCAACGCACACCAACAAATGGCAGCAGCTCGAACCGGATCTGTTCGGTATCAAAACCGTGCCCGGCTTCGCCATTAACCAGCGCGCCATTCTGCTGCGTACCCCGCAGGGCAACGTGCTGTGGGACTGCATCGCCAATCTCGACAGCGCTACCCACGCGCTGGTGATGGCGCTGGGCGGGATCAGCGCCATCGCGCTTTCTCATCCGCATTACTACACCACGATGCAGGACTGGGCGGCGGCCTTTAACGCCCCGGTTTATCTGCATGCCAGCGACAGGGAGTGGGTGATGCGGGACAGCCCGGCGCTGCGGTTCTGGGAGGGCGACGCGCTCGAAATTGCCCCAACGGTAACCCTGTTAAGGCTTGGCGGGCATTTTGCCGGTGGCACGGTGCTGCACTGGAAACGCGATAGGGGCGTGCTGCTGGCGGGGGATATTCTGCAGGTGACCCCGGGAAAAGACGCGGTGTCCTTTATGTGGAGCTACCCAAATATGCTGCCGCTACCCGCCGCAACGGTGAGCGATATCACCGCGCGTCTGGACGGTGTGCGCTTTTCCAGACTGTATGGTGCCTTTGAAGGGCAGAACATTCCTGCCGATGCCCGGGAGATCGTCATGCGGTCGGGCCAGAAATATATTGCTTGTCTGAACCCCGGCCCGGTCGCTAAAATCTAAAAACATGATCTCGATCATATCTAAACCATTACAGAAAAATGAGACATTGCCATGCAACATATCATTGAAGGTTTTCTCAGCTTTCAAAAAGAAGTTTTTCCACAACGTAAAGAACTTTTCCGCAGTCTGGCCTCCAGTCAGAATCCCAAAGCGCTTTTCATCTCCTGTTCTGACAGCCGACTGGTTCCGGAACTCGTCACCCAGCAGGATCCCGGACAGCTCTTTGTCATTCGTAATGCTGGCAACATCGTGCCGCCCTTCGGGCCCGAGCCGGGCGGCGTGTCGGCCACCATTGAATACGCCGTTGTGGTTCTGGGCGTGACCGATATCGTGATCTGCGGCCACTCTAACTGTGGCGCAATGAAGGCCATTGCTGACAACGCGAACCTGGATCCAATGCCGGCAGTTTCCCACTGGCTGCGCTATTCCGACGCGGCGAAAGCGGTGGTGGAAAATAAAACCTGGGACAACCCGACTGACAAAGTGAACGCGATGGTGCAGGAAAACGTCTTCGCGCAGCTGAGCAACATCAAAACGCACCCGTCGGTTGCCGTGGGTCTGCGTAACGACACCATCCGCCTGCACGGCTGGGTTTACGATATCGAAAGCGGCGACATTCGTGCGCTGGATAAAAACAGCAAAACCTTTGTCTCCCTGTCCGACAATCCGGGCGTGTACTTCGAGTAAATGACGCTGTTCAGGGCGGGATGTCCCACCCTGAACCAACGCATCAGAAGGCGGAAGGCAGCGCTTCGAGTCGAAGACCGGCGCGCTTAGCGGTTTCCGGCAGCAGATCGACTGCCGTGACGTAGCCATCCGGATCGAGACAGCGGTTTGCCGCCCGGGCTTGTTTCAGGATTGTCTCATCCCAGTAGACGCGCTTACGCTGATCGCCCTCGGTAGTCAGGATGCACTCCATGTCACCCTCCAGCGCGCGGTAACGCCGCCAGCTGTTTGCCGGAACCGAAATCACCGAACGTTCAGGCGCAACGATACTCACCTCTTCACCCTCCAGATTCCACGTCACTTCCAGCGTGCCTTTAAACACCATGATGACCTGCACGTCCGGACACAGATGCCGCCCGACCACATGCTCATCAGCGAGGCGCATCCATTCCACCGAGAAGCCGTGCGGGTTAACGATAGCCGGGGCCGCGTGTTTGTCCTGGCTGATACCAAAGCCAATCACCGGCGCAATCTCACCGCCGTGACCCGGCAGGACCGAGTCCAGCAGACCTGCCGCAGACCAGCGGCGATCCTCCCCGGTCACCGCCCGTTGGCGCATCTCCTCTACGGAGTAGTGGCGCAGGGCGGCAATCTCTTCCGGCGGCAGCGGCGTGAGCAACCCTGCCGGTTCCGGCAGCGTATCGCCCGCATTAACGTCGATCAGCATATTCTCTTTGCTCAGATACAAGCCATACTCGCTGGCGGCATTCAGAATCGACGGGTGCCAGATAATCCCCCCGGTATGATTACCGCCCAGCACCGTGTAGACCATTCCGCAGGTCTCTTCCTGGCTGACGTTGGTGAAGCCGCGGAAAATCCACGTTGGAATAGACAGAATGGCCGGGGCGCTGAGCTCGGCTTCATTTTCGCCGTTCGCCCCCCAGCGAAAACGCCATGTCCCTTCGTGGATCAAAAACACTTCTGCCGTGAAGTGCAGGTGCAAATTATTGGTGACCCCTTTGGGCATTGCCGCGGCACCAATGTTAAAGCCGTGCGGTTCCGGAATGTTCACCACCTGAGCGGACGACTGGGTCACGCCCGGACCGACAAACGAGTAGTTCTGTTTCAGGTGCGAGCCCGGAAGCTTGCAGTCGATAAACGCAAGATTACAGGACACCATATCTTCAGGTGCCACCAGGCGGCTTTTCGCCAGTTCCGGGGTAATGTGACGTGCTTTCATTTTCTCTCCTGTTAATAGCCTGATGCGCCGGTAGTAGGAATGGCGTTACCGCGTGCCTGCGCGATGGCCTCGCGCGAGGCGCGGCCAAGCTGCATGACATCGTTCGCGGGGGTAACAAACTGAAAACCTTCGCTGATGCGCCGGGCGGCCGCGTCGCCGGAGGTACAAAAGATCCCAGCGATTTTTTGCGTCTGGCGACAGCGGCTGACGACCCGCTCAACGGCGGCCAGCATCTCCGGATGACGGGATTCGGCGCTGGCGCTGCCGGTGAGGGTCAGGGACAAATCGTTCGGGCCGATAAACACTCCGTCTAACCCCTCCGTCGCCAGAATCGCGTCGAGGTTCGCCAGCCCTTCGCGGGTTTCGATCATCGCCAGCGTCAGAATTTCGCTGTTGGCGTGCTGGGGGTAATCGGCACCGCCGTACAGCAGACCGCGCGCCGGGCCAAAGGAGCGATTGCCCAGCGGGGGATAGCGGCAGGCGGCGACAAAACGGCGGGCCTCTTCCGGGGTGGAGATCATCGGGCAGATAATGCCGTAAGCGCCGGCATCGAGCATGCGCATGATTTGCGCCGGGTCGTTATCGGAGACCCGCACCAGCGGCACCGCCGAAGTGGCGGAGAGTGCCTGCAGCATGGTCAGCGCGCTGGCAAAATCAATCATCCCGTGCTGGAGATCGACGGTGATGGCATCGTACCCCTGATGGCCCATGATTTCGGCACTGTAGCTGGACGGGATCGCCAGCCAGCCATTAATGATGGCGGCGTTCTCGCGCAGCGCCTTGAGTTTATTCTGTCGCATGTAAACACTCCTGAATCCACTGGCGCAGCGGGATAGCGACCTCATCCGGCGCTTCGAGCACGGTAAAGTGCCCGGCCTGCGTGAGGGTAACGCTTGTCGCCTGCGGGGCGCTTTCGGCGGCCAGCTGGTGGTAGTGGGGCGTGCAGATGGGATCGTGCAGGCCGTTAATAATGATGATGGGGCAGGTCGCGGCGGCCAGCGCCTCGCGATTATCGCCCCGGGAAATCGCGATTTCGGTCTGGGTCGCCAGCACGTCAGGTCCGCACTCCTCTGCCATCTGGCAGATAACCGCGTGCAGTTCCCGGTCATGAAGGCGTGACGGGGCCACGTACTTTGGCCACAGGCTGGCAGACAGCCAGTTCGCCAGCCCCTGTTCCCGCGCCGCACGAACGGCTTCGCGGCGTGGGGTGGCATTTTCCGGCCGGTCTGCCAGCGGATTGACTGACAGCAGCGCCAGCCCGGCAATCCGTTCAGGGGCGTCGGCGATCATCTGCAGAGCCACAATCGCCCCCAGCGAAAATCCCGCCAGCAGGAATCGCGGCGGCAACTCACTCCGCAGCCGTTGGGAGACCTGCTCCGCCGTGGTGGCCCCGGTCGGCTCAACGCAAATCGCGGCAGACAGCGCGAGCTGGTCGACGATCGGCTGCCAGAGCCTGCGGTTACACAGCGTGCCGCCAATCAGCACCAGCGGCATGTGGGTATTGTTAAGCGTTGTCATCATAGCCCTCAGGTTGCGGTCCAGCCGCCATCGACCATCAACGCACTGCCGGTGATCATCCCTGCGGCATCGGAGGCCAGGAACACTACCGGCCCCATCACGTCTTCGACTGTGCCCAGCCGCCCGAGCTTGATGTTGTCCAGCACGTAGCGACGAAAGGCGGGTTCGCCCAGCGCGCGCTGCGAAAGTGCGGTCTCTATAAAGGTCGGGCACAGGGTGTTGACCCGGATCCCGGCATCCCCCAGCTCCAGCGCCATCGATTTGGTTAATCCCTCCAGCGCAAATTTGGAGGCGCAGTAGACGCTGCGGTTCGGGCCGCCAACGTGGCCCATTTGCGACGAGATATGGATAATCGACCCGGCAATCTGCTGGTCGCGCATCCGCGCCGCCACCTGCTGGCTGATAAAAAAGGTGGCCCGCAGGTTGATGGCCATCACCGCATCGAAGTTCGCTTCACTCACCTTCATAAACGGCTCGTGACGCGCCAGCCCGGCGCTGTTCACCAGGATGTCGAACGCCGGCAGGGGCGAAAGCACCCGCTCGACCTGCGCGACGTCGGTGATATCCAGCGACACCGTATGCAGCGTCAGCCCCTGTTCGGCGGCGAGCGTCGCGGCCGCGTCCAGCGCCGGGCGATCCCGGGCGGCAATCCACACCTCGGCCCCGGCCTGCGCCAGGGCGACGGCGCAGGCGAACCCCAGTCCTTTGGAGCCGCCCGTTACCAGCGCGCGTTTCCCGTGCAGGTCAAAAGAAGGCATCTCAGGAAACGTCATGCCTTACACCTTTTCTCTGACCGGGGCGGGGGTGGCGTACGGCACATCCACCTGGCCGTAGCGGCGCACGCGAATATTGGCCTGCTCGGCATGTCCGGCAAAGCCCTCCAGCAGCGACAGACGCGAGCAGTAGCTGCCGATCTCGGCAGTGGCTTCATCGCTGAGCACCTTCTGCCAGGTGCAGGTTTTCATGAACTTGCCGACCCACAGGCCGCCGGTGTAGCGCGCCGCTTTTTGCGTCGGCAGGGTGTGGTTGGTGCCAATGACCTTATCGCCGTAAGCGACGTTGGTGCGCGGGCCGAGGAACAGCGCGCCAAAGTTGGTCAGATTCGCGAGGAACCAGTCGTCGCGGTCGGTCATCACCTGCACGTGCTCGGAGGCGATGCGGTCGGCTTCGGCGAGCATTTCGTCGTAGCTGTCGCAGACGATGATTTCGCCATAGTCGCGCCAGGCCTGACGCGCAACGTCGGCGGTAGGCAGTTTTTCCAGCAGGCGGTCGATCTCCCGCAGCGTCTCTTTGGCAAGCATCATCGAGTTGGTCAGCAGAATGGCGGGGGTGGTCACCCCGTGCTCGGCCTGACCCAGCAGATCGGTGGCGCACATTTCGGCGTCGACCGTTTCATCGGCAATCACCAGCGTCTCGGTTGGACCGGCAAACAGGTCGATGCCGACCCGGCCAAACAGCTGGCGCTTGGCTTCGGCGACATAGGCATTGCCCGGCCCGACCAGCATATCCACCGGGGCCAGCGAATCGGTGCCGAGCGCCATCGCGCCGATAGCCTGAATGCCGCCCAGGGCATAAATCTCAGTGGCACCGGCCATTTTTTGCGCCGCCACGATGGCCGGAGCCGGTTCACCGCCGAACGGCGGGGCGCAGCTCACGATGCGCGAACAGCCCGCAACGTTGGCGGTAATGATCGACATATGCGCCGAGGCCAGCAGTGGATATTTGCCGCCGGGGACGTAGCATCCCACCGCATTAATCGGAATGTTTTTATGCCCGAGGATCACCCCGGGGCGGGTTTCAATTTCCAGATCGCGCAGGCATTCCCTCTGGGCGCGGGCAAAATTAAATACCTGCTCCTGGGCGAATTCGATATCGCGAATATCCTGACGGCTGAGTCGTTTAATACAGTCATTAATCTCCGCGTCCGTCAGGCGATAATCCTGGCGATCGTAGCGGTCGAATTTAATGGATAATTCGCGAATGGCTTTATTCCCACGCTTTTCAATATCCGCAAGAATAATTTCTACCGTTTCCCTTATCTGACGCTGTGCATCCTGACGTTCCTGAACCGGTTTACTGGTTTTCAATATATAAGCCACAATCGTTTCCTTTCATATTTAAAATGACGAAGAGCCTCCCGGCGAACCGGAATAAAGCATCGCTACTGCAATTTATTGGTCGCGGGCGGGCGCGAGGGAACTATTCAGCGGTAATTCTGCGGTCGGTGGCGTTTTACGTGAATTCACCCAGCGCACGGAAAGCGGGGTGGCCATCGCCGCAACAATCGAGAGGGCGGCAATAAACAGATACCCGGAAGAGAGGTTAATGTGCTGCATCATCACCCCCATGATCACCGGCCCGGCAAACATGCCGCAGGAGTAAATGGTCTGGAACAACCCCATGCGGGTGGACTGTTCATCGGAGGTAGTGTTGACCACGCTCAGGGACATAAATGCCGCGAACGCCATCCCGAAGGAGAAGCCGGCCAGCGCCTGCAGAACATAGATCACGTACATGTTGCTGGTGAACGGAATGCCAAACGTCGAGATCACCTGCAGCACAATCCCCAGCACCGCCGTCTTCATCAGGCCCAGGCGCTGGTAAAACACGCTGCTGCACAGGGCAACCGCCAGCGCGTAGAAGATCAGATGGATGTTGCTCAGCAGAGTCAGGATCCCGGCGCGCCCCCCAAGCTGCTCGGCGTAGATGGGCGTCAACGTATCGCGGGTGGCAAAAGGCACCAGGATGACAAGGGTCGCCAGAATGCCAATCAGCCACACCGAACGGTCCGCAAGCTGCAGGCGGGCCCCGGCGATACAGGCTTTCAGCGACGGGGCTTTTACCGGGTCGTGGACATCGCGGATCCGGGTGGTCAGGAGCAGTGCCACCAGCGCCGAGACGCAGGAGACGAAGAAGGCGATGTTGTTGGCAAAGTAGTGAATCAACAACCCGCCGATGCAGTTGCCGAGAAACACCCCAAGCGGCCCCGCCAGCGCCAGAAAGGCTACGGCAGCGGGGGCGTCTTTGCGGTCAAAATAGCGCATAAACAGGATGTTGTAGAGCACCCAGGTGGCGGCGGTGACGCCGTCTGCCGCTTTAGCCAGATACAGGGTAAGGGCGTTCGGCTCCAGCCAGGCCAGCGGCCAGGCGATAATCGGCAGGACCAGCGCGACCTGGATAAAAATTTTCCGGCTCTTCACCACGTCGGAGATGATCCCCAGTGGAAAACGAATCAGCAGCGTGGCCAGGCCGCTGGCCCCCATAATGATGCCCATCACCTGCGGCTCCATCCCCTGATTGATCATCATCGGGGCCAGAAACGCATCGATGCTGTGGATGCAGATGAAAAATAACACGCTGATGAAGAAAAACAGCCGGGCTTCCGGTCGGCGTAACAGTGCTCGAAACATGGTTGTGAACCTCTAAATAATCAATGGGTTATAACCAATCAAGTACAACGTTTACCGGCTCAATCCTTTTGATGACTGCCCACTTTGCCCGGTACAATTGACGGTGTGAAACTGCTCTGCATACGTATTCAAAATTGAAGTTACGAAAAGGTTTCAATTTTGTAAAGGTTGTTTGTCACCATTGTGAAAAAAATAATTTAGGCTGTTGCATACGCATGCAAAGATGGTGTAAGTATAAAAAGTACCCGCTTCCTGAGGCAGCAAGAACGGGGGGATAGGCGGTGATCGCGTTATCTTCTTGAAAGTGTGCCAGAATCGGGAAGTGCAAGGGATAAGGAACAAACGGCAATGAAACGTAAGACTTTTACGGCGGTGACCTCTCAACAGGTGGCTCAGCTGGCAGGCGTATCACAATCAGCGGTGTCCCGCACCTTTACGCCGGGGGCGAGTATCTCGCCGGCCACGCGTGAGAAGGTGCTTAAGGCGGCGCGCGAGCTGGGCTATCGTCCGAATGCGATAGCCCGCTCGCTGAACACTGCCCGCTCGCGCATCATCGGGGTGGTGATCTCCTATTTTGATAACCCGTTTTATCCGCACGTGCTTGAGGCACTGGCGCAAAAGCTGGATACCCTCAACTATCACCTGCTGCTGTTTGTCGGTGACCGCGAGGGCAACGTGGACCGAATTTTCGACCAGATCATGCAGTACCGGGTGGACGGCATCGTGCTGGCTTCGGTTACGCTGTCGCTTGATTTGTCAGAAGAGTGTCTGGCCGCCGGGATCCCGGTGGTGCTGTTTAACCGCAGCGAAGCGAGCGGAATGGCATCCAGCGTCAACAGCAACAACGAGGCGGCCGCCCGCCAGATTGCCGAATTTTTACTGGCGGCAGGCCACCAGCGCTTTGCCTACGTGGGCGGCGTGGCGGACTCGTCGGTGAATATCACCCGCCAGCGGGGTTATCTGACCGCGCTGCACGAGCAGGGCATCGACGATGTCCGGGTGGTGAATGGTAATTACGATGCCCAGCAAACCACCCGTGCGGCGTACGCGCTCTTTTCCGCTGCGCCGGCGCCGGACGCCATTTTTGTCGCCAACGACCACATGGCGGTGATAGTGATGGACGTGGCCCGCTACGAGTTTGGCCTGCGCATCCCGGAAGACGTCTCGGTGATTGGCTACGACGATATCGGCCCGTCCGGCTGGTCGTCATATGCGTTAACCTCCGCGTCACAGCCGGTGGAAGCGATGGTGACGGAGACGGTGGCGCTACTGATGAAGCAAATCGAGAGTGGAAATATCGAGCCTGAACAAATCACCGTGCCGGGCACGCTGGTCGTTCGGCACTCTGCACGCCGTCCGCACGCGGGCGTCGTCGAAGAAAACGGGAAAGTGGTGTTCCAGACGCAGGAGGACAAATGAGCAGATTGCCGGGCTTTAGCCCCCAGTTCGACTCCATTCAACAGTTTATTCTGACCCTGACCCACGTGGTCTGGGAGCAGAAAGATATCGGCCAGCTCGCGGACTTTTACGCCACGCCGGTGGTATTTATCACCCCAGAAAAACAGCTGAACGATCTCTCCCAGTTTATGCGCTTAACCCTCGAGGCGATGCACAGCTTCCCCCAGCGCACCGTGCTGACGGAGGACATTCTGGCGACCCACAATCCGGGGGATGAATACTACGCCGCCCAGCGCACGATCGCCTGCATTCGCCATCAGGGGGAAGGGTTCTTCGGTGCACCGACCGGCAAAACCGTCTGGGTGCGCACCTGGGCGGACCGGATCTGCGCCGACGGCGCGGTACGTCAGGAGTGGCTCCTGCAGGACCGGGCGGCGATAGTGGCGCAGCTGGGGTTCAACGTGCAGGACTTTGCGCGCAATCTGGCGAACATGCAGGAACAGCTTGGGATCCCACGTGAAACCGCCGAGACGCTGGACGCCCGCTGGGCCGGGGGACCTGAAGGTGATGACGTCGAAGGGCCGATTGCCGGGGTTATTGAGCGCTATCTGACCATGTGGGCAGGCGGCAACAGCGGCACCGTGCCGGGCCTGTATCATCCCGCCGCCACGCTGTTTGCGCCGGGGCACTGCATCTGCACCGGGGAGCAGGAAATCGCCGCCCTGCTGTCGGGCTACCGGGCCTCCTTCGCCGACAGCGAAGTGCAGCTTCACCACTTGATTGTTCGTCGGGATGCTAACGAGCCGGTGCGCATTTCGCTGCGCTGGTCGCTGCTGACCTGGCACGACGGCTACGGCAAATTTGGCATGCCGACCCGCAAACCGGTATCAATTACCGGTATTAGCCAGCTCGAATTACGCGATGGTTTAATTATTCGCGAATATCTCGGTATTGATGAATTAGCTATCTGGTCGCAAATCGTGAATTAAGCGGCGGTTCGCCCCCGCTATATAACTTATCCGTAACGTGTTTTAAATCCACCGCAATGCAAATTGCGGTTCTCTTCTCCATCCATTCCGGGTGCGGGATCGTATTGTCTGAAAATAGAAGCAGGAGATCGCATGTCTTCAACCGAAGCAACAAATAAAGCTCCAGCCGTACCTGAAAAAAATAATAAACCGACCCGTGACGAACCGGTATTACAGGTTGAGCGTCGGGACTTTATTGATTTGGTGCCGGAAAAGCGTCCGCGCGCGCAATCATTACGCGGCTTTGATGATTGCTATACCGATATTGTCGACTATATCGTTCGCTGCACCCATAAAATATGGGATGAACGCGACGTGGGCTTAATTTACACCCACTATACGCACAATTGTATTTTATATAATGCGCTTGGCACCCTGTATAACCGCGAGCAGGTGGTGCAGGATACCCTGCAGCGTCTGATTGCTTTCCCGGAGCGCCGGGGGATGGCGACCCAGGTTATCTGGAACGGCAACGACGTTGACGGTTTCTATACCTCGCATCTGGTGACCGGCAGCGGGCGCCACACCCAGTTCAGCCATCTGGGCAAACCGACCAACCGCACCTTCGTCACCCGCACCGTGGCCGACTGCATGATCCACGAAAACAAAATCTACCGGGAGTGGGTGGTCAGCGACAACATGTCCCTGATGAAGCAGCTGGGGCTGAACACCGACGAAGTGGCCTTTAACATGGCGAAAGAGCAGTTCGACAAGGGCTTTCGCGTCACCGACATCGGCGAAAATGGGCGCATGCTGGGCCAGTATCCGCCGGAAATGGTCTGCGACGTCTCCATCGCCCATACCGACACCGAAGAGCAGTGCCTGCGCTGGCTGCACGAAATTTATAACCGCCGGATGCTCGGCAAGATCAAAGAGGTGTATGCGCCAAACGTGCAGTGGCACGGCCCGCTGATGAAAGAGCTGTACGGCGTGGCGGCAGTGACGCACCAGACTCTGGCGCTGATCGGCATGATCCCCGATGGCGCCTGGCTGCCGCAGCATATTTGCTCCAACCCGTGCGAAGAGGGCGGCACCAAAGTGGCGGTTCGCTGGATTATTGAAGGCCATCACCTGGGCTACGGTGAGCTGGGTAAACCGACCGGCGAACGCCTGTTCGTGATGGGCATGTCCCATTACCACATCATCAACGGCAAAATTGTCGATGAGTGGGTGGTTTACGATCACCTGGCGCTGCTGGCACAAATCAAACTTGGTCAAATGGAGGACGCGTAATGACAGCACAATCGATTGTTGACCAGGTGAGCTGGATCAAACGTCCGCAGGGACAGGACGCGCAGGCCGATAAGTCGTTAACCGACACCGTCAGCGCCATTATTGAACGGGTGAAGCGTGAGGGCGACGCCGCCCTGAAAGACTATTCGCAGCAGTTTGATAAGGTAGTGCCGGCGCAGTTTGAAGTCACCGCTGAGGAGATCGACACCGCGCTCCGGGAGATGGATCCGCAGACGCGTCGCGACAGCGAGTTTGCGATTGCGCAGGTGCGCCGCTTTGCAGAGGCTCAGCTTGCCACCATGCTGCCGCTGGAGGTCGAAACCCTGCCAGGCGTGCATCTGGGGCATCGGATTATCCCGGTCCAGACGGTGGGCTGTTACGTGCCGGGCGGTCGCTACCCCATTCTTTCCGCGCCGGTGATGTCGATCGTGCCCGCGACGGTGGCGGGCTGCGAGCAGATCATTGCCTGTCTGCCACCGGCGGCGCATCCGGCGATGATTGCGGTCTGCCATCTGGCAGGTGCACACCGGATCTTTAAAATCGGCGGCGCGCAGGCGATTGCGGCGATGGCCTGGGGGACACAGAGCGTTCCGGCGGTGGATAAAATTGTCGGGCCGGGCAATGCCTTCGTGAACGAGGCTAAGCGTCAGGTATTCGGCAAAGTGGGAATCGACGCCCTGGCCGGGCCGAGCGAAATCTTCACCGTTGCCGATGACAGCGCCGACGCGCGTATTATTGCCGCCGATCTGCTGGCGCAAGCGGAACATGATGTTCATACCCGCGTAGGGCTGGCGACCAGCAGCAGGGCGCTTGCCGAAGGGACGCTGGCAGAGATCGAACGCCAGCTGACGACGCTGCCGACCGCCGCCACGGCGGGGGAAGCCTGGCGTCGGCAGGGGGAAATCGTAGTCTGCGACAGTGAAGAACAGCTGATCGCCTTCGCGGATTATATGGCGACCGAGCATCTGCAGGTGCATACCCGGGATCCGCACAGCACGGCAGCCAAAATCCGTAACTACGGATCGCTGTTTATCGGCCAGAACGCCAGCGTGGTGTTCTCGGATAAATGCTGCGGCACCAACCACACCCTGCCGACCATGGCGGCAGCGCGCTATACCGGTGGACTGTGGGTAGGGGCGTACGTCA
Organism: Silvania sp.; assembly: GCF_051656365.1. Taxonomy (NCBI): domain Bacteria; kingdom Pseudomonadati; phylum Pseudomonadota; class Gammaproteobacteria; order Enterobacterales; family Enterobacteriaceae; genus Silvania; species Silvania sp. Next base: position 45,788 of record NZ_JBOGBT010000061.1, read on the forward strand.
AAATTTGTACCCACCAGTGGATTGACGATAAGGGGATTGCCGCAATTGCGGAGCCCGCGATCCGCCAGAGCCGCACCGAAGGGATGCAGGGACACCGTCGGGCCGCGGAAATCCGCCTGCGTCCAGAGGCTCTTGACGCCATTACTTCCGGGTTACGGGACTAGATGCGACGGGAGGTCGGGCGCTGGCCTGGCCTCCGGCATTGATTAAGGGAACACTATGCTAAACAGACGGCTGATCCCTCCGGCAGACTGTCCCGAGGAGATAACCCGACGGCTGACCATGATTGAAAGGCGAGCGGATCTGAATGCCATTCTGGGCGTCAATCCTGACGCCCTGTCGCAGGCGATGCAGTGTCAAACGCTGCGGCGTCGCGGCATGCTTTCCGGGCCATTACATGGCGTGCCGTTGATCGTGAAAGATAACATCGCCTGCGCCGGGTTGCCGCTGACGCTGGGCTGTTCGTCGCTGAGCGCGCTACAACCAACAGCCGATGCGCTGGTGGTTCGCCGGTTGCGCGATGCCGGGGCCATTATTCTGGCGCGGGCAAATATGTCCGAGTTTGCCTTTGACGTCCGCTCCCGCAGCTCGCTCGGTGGCGACGTGCGCAATCCGCTGTTCCCGAACGTTACCGCCGGAGGTTCCAGCGGCGGCAGCGCCGCGGCGGTGGCGGCCGGGATGGCTGAGGGGGCGCTAGGCACCGACACCGGTGGGTCGATTCGCATTCCGTGCAGCTATACCGGGCTGGTGGGGTTACGACCGCGGGTCCGCCGGGAACAAATGGCTGGCATCGCGCCGCTGTCGTTGAGTAAAGACACCGTAGGGCCGATGGTACACTGCGTGCAGGATGCTGCATTGCTGCACGGGATTATGCATGGGCACCCGCCGTCAACCGTCGAAACCGTATCGCTGAAAGGGGTGAGATTTGGGGTGATCCGCGCCCTCGAAGGGGACGACCCGCACCAGCTTGAAGCCTGGCACGCCGCCATCGGAAGGCTGAGGCTGCATGGCGCAGCGGTGGTGGCGGTTGACATTCCACTGCTGCGTGACGTTGAAATGGCGACATGCCTGAGTATGTACGAGTTTCGCGTGGCCTTTGACGGCTGGTTGCAACAGCATCCTGGCGCACCGCACGATCTTCAGGCCATCGTCGCCTCCGGGCAATATTTAGCGGAGTTCTTGCCGCTGCTGACCAGCATGTTGTCCTGCAGGACGCTGAAAACCCCCGCATGGTTGGCCGGACGGCGCTTGCGGCGTGCGTTACGTATGGCGTTGATACAGGTGGCGGAGCAGGGAAGAATAGACGCGTTTCTCTACCCGACGGTGTGTCGGTTACCGGACAGCCTGGAAAAAATGCCGCCCGGCCATGCACCCGAACTGGCGGCCATCAGCGGTTTTGCTGCCATCACGCTCCCCTGTGCAAGAACGCGAACTCACTTCCCCGTGGGGCTCGAAATCCTCTCGACCGCAGAGGATGAGTCCTCGTTACTGGCGCTGGCCGCCGCCTGCGAAACTGCTTTTAATCCCCGATAAACGGCAGCCGTCTGCGCGCCCGGGAGGTGGGTTGGACGGCGGCTTTCGCCATTGACTCCCCGATTTCGGCGCACACCACCAGACCTTGTACAAAAGGCCTGTCGTGCATCAGGTAAGGCAGCGCGCCAAAGGCAATTTTTCCGCGCAGGTATTCCGGGGCGAGGAGGGTGTAATCGTCCCCGACGTCCGGGATCTCCTCGCCGGCGGACTCGAGCTGTTTGCGCAACACCGGGAACGGCAGGTCTTTGGTTTTGAGCGGCTTCTGCCCGCGGGCGTCGATAAAGGTATCGAACGACCAGCTGTTACCCTCGGCATTAATCACCGTTCGGTCCGTTTTTAGGGCCATTTCATAATCCGCGCCCAGCGTCAGAATGCTGATGATGCCCGCCTCGCGCAGGGCCAGCAGCCGGCGAATTGACCGGGACGGGATGGCCGCATAATTGTCGATAAACACCCTCGCCAGACCGGTGTTAAAACGCTCCCGATCCTGTTCAGTGAGGTGAGGGACAATTTTCTCGACGGCTTCGTGCAGACGCAGGATGGTGTAGCGCCACGGCACCGTTCGCCGGTCGCGTTTGTTGCGCTCCACCTCATCCAGATTCGACACCGCCCAGCGGAACGGGCCGTTTTTTTCCCGGTCGGCAAACCAGGCCTCGCGAAGGCTGTCGGCCGTGAGAGTGTTCAGCGCGACCGCCTCGCTCCAGGCCGGATCGGCGCGCTGCAGTTCTTCCACCATAAGCTGGAAGATGCGGTCGAGTAAGCCCTCTGAACCTTGCTCGATCGCGGCGTCAATCGCCTGTTCGGTAGCAATGGTTAACGGCTCGTAGGGGATCGGGCAGTAAAAATCGGCCTCCGGCAGGATGCCCGAGCGGGACATCAGCACAATCTTCAGCGCCTCGCTGCCTTCATCGAGGTGGAAGTGGATCTGCTCGTTATCGGCTTCGACGAAGGTACCATGCTGAATAGCCACCGCCATCGCTGCGTCGAGGCCGCTCAGGGAGGTGCCCATAATACCCACGTTGCCGGCAGCGATTTTGGCCTCCATCAGCCCGGACCACGGACTCGGGAAGAAGGCCCGCGACGAGGCGTCTTCCTCCGGCCAGACGTGCCCGGTGGCGATCACCGCCAGATCGAATGATTTTGGCTCCGGTTCACCTTCCGTCCACAGGTTGACGCCCTCGGGCGTGGCGGCGATGTCGATAACCGGGCAGGACTCGTGCACCTCGACCTCAAAACCCTCTTTTTTCGCCCGTTCGACCAGCTGTAAAAATTGATCGCGGAAATACTCCCCCAGCAGAATGCGCGGCAGGAACTGCCGGACATGCAGGAATGCTTTCTCCACGCCATAGCGCGCCAGATGGGCGGCGCTCTGGCTGCGCAGCCAGTCGATATAGGTTGAGAAAACAGGGGGGATTTCGATGCTGGCGATGTTGGCCAGCATCGTTCTGGAGTTCTCTTCACTGCTGTAGGGCATGCCCACGCCGGCTTTGTCACCCTGCTCATAAACTGAGATGGACAGCGGCGTCCGGAGATTCAGCAGCGAAAAAAACGTATAAATGCCGGTCGGCCCTGCGCCGATAATTGCGATCCTTTTCATCAATGCCACCCTTTATTACGGCCCGCCTGGCAATACGCCTCAGGTCAACACGCAAAAATCCATTAAAAAATAAGTGTGGTCGAAAACGGCGAATGAGCAAACCGGCGCATCATCTCCCGGTATTTATATTTATTTCATGAATGGATGTGGTTTTTGATATTTGTGTACGTCATTGTTATGCCTAAATAAAAAGCGAATAAAGGGTCTGTTGGATGTCATATTTTCTGAGTTGATTCACATCAAATACCTCGATGGGGTTATGAGAAAGAATACCCCTCTTTTTTTGAGGGAATAACATGTCAGAACACAAAGAAAATCGGGACACTCTTTTTCCCCAGATCACACGCAGAGGGCTTCTCAAGGCAGGGTCGGCGCTGGTGACGCTGCCATTTGTCATGTCCGGGAAAGCGCTGGCATCGTCAACCCATGCCAGCCCGGCAGCACAAGCGTCCGGCGCATCTGAACGCGTTGTGCAAACCTGTAGTACCTTTGACTGCGGCGGAAAATGCGATATTCGCGCGCATGTCGCGGACGGCGTGATCACCCAAATCACGACCCGCCCGGACAGCGATCTGGACCCGGAAATGCCTATTATGCGCGCCTGCGTTCGCGGTCGCGGCTATCGCAAGTTTGTCTATCACCCGGATCGCCTGAAATACCCGATGAAGCGCGTCGGTAAGCGCGGGGAGGGCAAGTTTGAACGCATCTCATGGGATGAAG
>NZ_JBOGBT010000062.1:0-9536 GCF_051656365.1 Silvania sp.
GGCAGTTGCGGGCTATTGAGCGCAGGCACCGCATTCAGCCAGTCGTAGCGCAGTACCCGGGGATCCCACAGATGAAGATGGCTGTCGAGAGGCTTCATTTTTGCGCTTTTCCCCCGTTACCTGGCCGACTGTCCCAGCCAATATTGAGAACCGGGGCCATCAGCGCATCAATGCGCTGCAGCAGTCCCTCATCCAGCGGCTGCGCGCTCCAGCGTACGTTGTCGAGCATATTTTGCTGGCTAGCGGTACCTATCACGGTGCTGGCGATCCCTTGTTCTGCGGCGGTCGTCAGCGCAAACTGCAGCGCCACCTGCGAAATATTGACCCCTTCACGATCGCACAGGGCCGAGACTGCACGGCAGATAGCCTGCACCTCCTGATGCGCCGGGTGCCACGCCGGTGCACCGTGGCGGGTGAGTAACCCCATTGACAGCGGCGACGCGTTTAACACTCCCGTTCCTGCCTGGTTGAGGCGTTTCGCCACCTCACCTAAGCGGCGATCCTGTAAGGTCCAGGTACAGTACGCCATCACGGTATCGACGCTCTGCTCCACAGCCAGTTTCTCCAACAGCGCAAGGTCGTAGCCGGTGATACCGAGATGACGCACCACCCCCTGCTCTTGCAGCGCCCTCAGCGTCGGCAGAGCTTCATCCACCAACTGGTTGAGATCGCCGTACTCAACATCGTGGCACTGAATCACGTCGATATAATCCGTGCCCAGACGTGCCAGGCTGGCGTCGATGCTGCGTAACGTGGCCTCCCGGGAGAAATCCCACTGGCTGTCCCCGTAGCGGCCAACTTTGGTCGCGAGGCTATAACTCTGGCGTGGCACGCCCCTGAGGGCGATACCGAGTGCGCTTTCCGCCCTGGTTAAGCCGTAATACGGCGCGACATCAAAATAGTTAACGCCGTGCTCAAGCGCGGTGGCGACGGTTTCATTCGCCTGCTGCTGCGAGACAGGATGGTAAATACTCCCCAGCGACGCCGCGCCCATCGCCAGCACCGGCACCTGGATGCCCGTGCGTCCCAATGCCACTGTTTTCATGGTCTCTGTTCCTTGGTCATTGATTAGGGAATATCGCGGTGGAGCGTTTTAGCGATCGCCAGCCGGTAATTTTCATGCTTCTTCCCTGTTAGCGCAGTTCTGGAACAACGTTGTCACGGATACGCTGGCGTCTGGCCACATAGGCCGGAAGCGGCTGCACGCCGGATTGTTCGGTAAACCAGGCAAACGGGTCGGTGCTTGCCACCAGCGCAAAGTTGGCCCACGGGTTGAAGGAGCCCGAGCGGATCACCACTTTTGCCCGGTGGGCAATGTCGTGACACAGGGTTTCGTGGCTGGCGGTGTGAAACTCCGCCCCGGAACCGGTGTAGATAGACTGCACGTCGCGATACAGCTGGGGATGGCAATCGCGCACTTCGCTGGCAAAATGGACCTCTTCGGCAAAGATCTCCCGGCGCAACACGCGCAGGATTTCAAGGACGTCGACCGTCCCGGGCCAGAATCCCAGATCGATGCGTTTTGCCTGCGGGGGGATGGGAAAACCCGCGTCCGTCACTAAGACGATGTCGGTGTGGCCAAGGGTGGCTAAAGCGGCGGCGAGTTCAGGGTGTAAGATTCTGTCGGGTCTCATGTTTATTCCTCTGCAAGGTTCATGCTTTTCATAAAGGCGTCGACATCACTGCGACAGTGATACGAGGGGACGGTTTCCCAGTCCGTACAGCAGAGTGCGGCCGTCGCATTGGCTAACAGCACGGCTTCCGCGATCGGCTTGCCTTCATCAAGGGCGACGGCCAGTGCGGCGTTAAAGCTGTCGCCCGCGCCGTTGCTGTCGACCACATCGACCTTACAGGGTGGGATTTCCTGCGTGTCGTGCTGGCTGAAGACCGCAGATCCCGCCTCACCGAGGGTCATCACCACGTACTGGCAACCCGTTTCGAGCAGCAGATCGGCAATTTCGCGGTTACTGCGCCCATCATCCGGGGCCAGCCCCAGCGCCACGCGGGCTTCGGTTTCATTCGGGGTCAGATAGTCGATGGCGCTCAGGTCGATGCCGCGTAAATTGCGCGCAGGCGCCGGGTTAAGAATGGTGGTTTTCCCCAGCGCTTTGGCTTTTCGCAGGCCGTAGAGCGCGGTATCGAGCGGGATTTCAAGCTGCGCGAGCGCCACATTGCACTCCCGGATATGCGCCAACGCGCTATCCACCAGCGCGGGGGTAAAGAGCTTATTGGCTCCCATATCCACCACGATAATATTGCGCGCCTCGTTATCTTTGACGATCAGTCCCGCTCCGGTAGGCAACGCGTTGGTGAGCGTCAGCGCCCGAATATCAACCCCTTCCTGCTGCATCAGGCTGACAAATTCATGTCCGAAGGCGTCATCGCCGACCACGCCAGCGTAAGCGACATCCGCGCCAAGGCGGGCGGCCTGGACCGCCATATCTGACCCTTTTCCGCCCCAGGTCTGACGAAAATCGCGGCCAATCAGGGTTTCCCCGGCGAGGGGGATACGGTCGGTTGTCATAACCAGCGCTTTCGCGTAGCTACCGAGAATAAATACGCTCATCACATTCTCCGTTCACTGTGCTGTTTGTTTTCATTGCGGGACGAAGTGCCGTCAACGCACTGCCGACGGCATCCGTCAATCAGTAAGCGTTGATGTCGCCTGTCAGGCCTTTCACCAGTTCAGGGCCTGAGCTGGTGCCCACGAGCTCCGCTCCCGCGATGAACATCTCTTTCATTTTTTCCAACGTGTTGACTTTACCGGAAACTTTTACCCGGCAAGGTGCCTGAATATTGGCTTTGAGAAGTCGAACATCTTCTGCCGTTGCCGCGCATCCCCCTTTGCCCCAGCCGCTGGATTGTTTCACCCAATCAATACCGGCTTCGTACGCATAACGGGTGGCTTTGATTTTCATCGCCTCTTCGGTGATAAACCCGAACTCCAGCATCGCCTTCACTTTCATCCCCAGATCGTGGGCAATGTGAGTGACCTCTTTCAGCTCGTTGAAGTAGCGGTCATCCATGCCCCCCAGCAGGAAGCCCGGGTTTGGCGGGAAGTCGAACTCATCCGCGCCCTCTTTGGCCAGTTCACGCACCACGGCGACTTTCATTGCCGTGGTGTCGTTGGCCTGCGGGAAGTTAACGGTGGTCGCCACACGCACGCCGCTGCCTTTCAGAACGTCCTTCGCCACAGAGACCCAGCAGGGGGCGATCATCGCGGCGTCAAACTGATACTCCATGCAAATGTTCAGGTGCTGAATCAGCCCTTCATAGGTCAAATCTGCGTTGACGTTAGTGAACTGGATGGCTTTGGCGACCTGGCGGGGATCATTGAAATCAATCATCTACATCTACTCCTGTTGGCTACGTTTATGCATTTCACTGTAGGCAGCCTCAACAAAAAGTGTGATAGCCAGGATTCCCGGCAATATGGACAGAATTTCCACGTCAATAAAGTTGTGAGCATGTTCAAAAATCTACCGCTGCTCTGGCGACAGAACATGTCTTTTTCCCCTTGCCATGCTTTGATGAATCAAGGGTCAGCGGCATTTTCTTGCTCAAATCGGAATCAGGTATGGATAAGCGGGTGCAACAAACACAGGTTCTGGCGAACTGGTATCGGGAATCAGACAAGTTTTCGACGTTAATGAACTACCAGATCCTGCGCGCGGGACATATTCGAACAGCCGAGAACTTCCGTGTCCGACGCCAGTCGGTGGTGGGGCATGAACTGATTTTTTGCCTGAACGGCAGCGGCTTTGTGCGGCTGGAAAACACCCTTTATGAGGTGCAGGCCGGGTGTCTGGTCTGGCTGCCCGTCCGCTGGCCGCACGAGCACTACCCGAACAAAAACGATCCCTGGGAGATATTATGGCTGCGCATTGATAGCGCAAAGCTAAGCAATATCATGCAGATACTGGATGTTTCTCAGAACCCTGTTTTTCAGTTCGATAACCCTGGGAAGATCACTGAGATTTATCACCATATCTTCAGCCTGATGCAGAGCCACACCTTAGTGACGGATGCCCAGTGCGACGAACTCTGCGCCCGACTGATCTGCACCCTGCTGGAGAACCGTAGCGCCGAGGCGACAAAATCCCCGGTGATTACCCATCGCGGGCTGGGACGACTGATTTACCAGATCCACAGCCACTACAGCGACGACTGGGACATTGAGAAATTTATGCAGCACTGCCAGGTGAGCAAGTCCCAGCTGTTCCGTCTGTTTCAGACCACCTTTAACCAAAGCCCACTGAAATGGCTGAAGAACTATCGTCTGTCACAGGCGCGTCGACTGCTGGTTGAAACCCAGGAGACGATAGGTCGCATCTCGGGCCAGGTGGGGTATAACGATCCCCTGCATTTTTCCCGTGATTTTCATCGCGCGGTAGGATTATCCCCCAGCGAGTTTCGCCGCCGGGAGCAGCGGTTGGACTGGGAGCAAACCCAGGTGGAGCGCCTGGAGAAAGAGAGTGCGGAGGGTAAAGGATAAGGCGACGTCCACAGCGCTAATTATTACCCGGAGTGGGTTAAAAAAGGATGTTCTCGAACAGAATATCCCTATTGCCCATCAAATATAAAAACCTTTCTCAAGCGTATTATCGATTCACCTAAAAATAACCCCTAATACAAATATCCCAAATTGTTATTAAGATTAATCTAATGTTCTGGTAATTTGGGCTTTTCGTTACATTGAGATAACATTATCGACATGGAATTAACATGAATCTTAATTCCTTTTTTATTGTCGTGACCCATTTCAATATTTTTTTGCATCAAATCGTTTACTTTTGAATATGCAATATTGCTCTACCAATGCAGGCTGAACGAATGGTAAATAAATACAAACTACATGAGTTTTTGGATGTACAACGTCTTCAGACCCTGCAGGATAACTTTTCAAAATCGATGATGATCGCGCTGGTGGTGGTGGATGAAAATGGCGTTCCCGTCACCAAACCCAGTGGTTTTTCGGACTTCTGCGCACGCTCTCGCCTCAACCCTACGCTGACCCATCACTGCTATGAAAGCGACAAAGCCGGCGGGCGTGCGGCGATGCATGCCCGGGAACCGGTGGTGTACCGCTGCTACTGCGGTTTTGTGGAATTTGCCGTCCCTATCATGATTAACGATCATTACCTCGGTGCATTTATTTCCGGGCAGGTCAAGGTGGAAGAGGAAAAAGAGCGCAGTATTCCCTATATTCTTAATAACAATGAGATCTGGGAAGAAAATCCATGGTTGATTAATTTGCATCAAAATACGCGAAGAATGAACTATGAACGTTTTGAATCCACTGCCTCTACGCTATTACACGTTTCTTCATACCTGGTGGAACAGGCACACGCCAATAATATTCAACGTGAGTTGCGTAAAAAAGATCTCGAGCTGACCAATGAACTAAGAATGCGCGTTGAAATTGAGCGTTCGTTACATGAAGCAGAATTCAAAGCACTCTCTTATCAGATTAACCCGCATTTTTTATTCAACGTATTAAATACCATAGGCCGTCTGGCGTTTCTTGAAGATGCCCAGCGCACCGAAACCATGGTGCACGATTTTTCCGACATGATGCGCTATCTCTTACGCAAAAATAACCGTGGACTGATTACGCTGCGCAATGAAATGAATTACGTGAACAGTTACATGTCGATACAGAAAGTGCGGATGAGCGACCGCTTCGATTATCTGTACGACATCCCCGAAAAGTATCTGGATGTGGTCTGCCCATTTTTGATCCTGCAACCTCTGGTGGAGAACTTCTTCAATTACGTGGTTGAGCCGCGCGACACCAGCAGTCATCTATTGATCCGCGCCACCGATGACGGCCAGGATGTGATTATCGAGGTCACAGATAACGGCGACGGCATCTCGGGGGAGGCTATCGACCAGATTTTATCAGGCGATCAAAATCTCCAAAAAGGCAGCATCGGCATTAACAACATAAAAAATAGATTAAAGCTGTTATTTGGTGAGAGCTACGGCCTGGAAATCATGAGCGCCAACAAGCCCAGGATGGGTACAACCATTAAACTTCGGTTCCCAATGCTGGAAGCCTGATAGCAGGAAGAGGACATATGTTTAACATTGTTATCGTTGAAGATGAGCCCATCGAGCTTGAATCACTGAAACGGATAATTTCCCAGTGCGTGGAAAATGCCGTCATTCACGAAGCCTCCACGGGCAAAAAAGCCATTCAGTTGATCGACCAATGTAACCACATCGATATGATCTTCGTGGATATTAATATCCCGCTGCCAAATGGCAATCAGGTTATTGAATACCTTAGGAAAAAATGCACTGACACCAAAGTTATCGTCACGACAGCGAATGATGATTTCAATATCGTGCGCAGCATGTATAACCTCAAAGTGAGTGATTACCTGCTGAAGCCGGTGAAAAAAAGCATTCTCATCGACACCATCAAAAAAACGCTTGAGGTGAACGAAGACGACAACGAAAAATCCCGGGCGCTAAAGCAAAAAGTGTTCACCATGATCGACGAATGCAGCTATGCCCCGTGGCACAGTCTTATTTTCGACATTATTAACGGCGCGTGTCATATCGACAGGCATAACGAGGACAAACGCAAAGAGGTTATCGATTTCCTGGAAGTCGTCAGTCAGTATACGACCGTGCAGGGCGAAAAATTAGCGCCTACACAGCGTAAAGTCACCGCCATGATAAAAGACATCAATCAGTACGGGGTCATGGACAGCCGTTATTTTCGGGTTATGATCGGCCTGCTGACCATTAGCGAAGAGCTGTTTGATTATGCATTTAAAAGCTATACCGGCAATATCGATTTTATTGAGCGGGCAAAATTTCACATTGAAAAAAACATCCTCAGAAATCTGACTCTGGACGACGTTGCGGCGAAATCGTTCGTCAGTTCCTGCTACCTGAGCCGGGCGTTCAAGAAAATCACCGGTATCGGATTCTCGAATTATATCGCCACGCGCAAAATCACTATCGCCAAATCGCTGCTGCAGTTTAGCGACATGAAGGTCAATACCATTGCGCTGGAACTGGCCTATCAGGACTCCAACTACTTCTGCAGGATCTTCAAAAAAGAGACCGGCATGGCGCCCTCTGATTACCGGAAAATCGTTACACCGGAGGAGTCCGCAGCCCTGGCGTAATTTTGCGCTTGCCTGCAAATGAAAACAAAATAGTCCAACACACCCGCAAGATAGTTTACGCCCCCGTGTCTGGTTGGCCCCTAAGATAGGAATAAAATTTCCAGACAAGTGGCCTCGCTTTGAACGATTACCTGTTTACCTCCGAATCCGTTGCCGAAGGGCATCCGGACAAAATGGCCGACCAGATTTCCGATGCGATTCTGGATGCCATTCTCCTGCAGGACCCTTGGGGCAAAGTGGCCTGCGAATGCCTGGTCAAAACCGGTGTCGCTATCGTCGCAGGTGAAATCTCTACCCATGCCACGGTAGATATCGAGCAGATCGTCCGCAACACCATTAAAGAGATAGGCTACGATCATTCCCGGCTGGGCTTTGACGGCAATACCTGTGGCGTACTGAATATTCTCGGCAAACAGTCCAGCAATATTGCTGACGGTATTCGCGGTGGCTCTCCAGAAGCGCTGGGCGCCGGCGATCAGGGCATCACCTTTGGCTACGCCTGCGATGAAACACCACAACGGATGCCCGCCACGCTGGTTTACGCCCATCGCCTCATGGAACGTCAGGCACAGTTGCGTAAGTCGCAACGGCTGCCATTTTTACTGCCCGATGCCAAAAGCCAGGTCACCCTGCGCTATCAGGATAACCAGGTGCATTCTGTGGATACCCTGGTGGTGTCTACTCAGCACAGCCCGGATATTTCAATGGCGACACTGCGTGAAGCCGTTATCGAAGAGATCATTAAACCGGTTATGCCATCACATTGGCTCACCCCAAACACCCGTTTTCTGGTCAATCCAGCCGGGCCCTTTGTGATTGGCGGCCCGGTGGGCGATTGCGGTTTAACCGGGCGCAAAATCATCGTCGACACCTATGGCGGCGCGGCCCGTCACGGCGGTGGCGCATTTTCCGGTAAAGATCCGTCGAAGGTTGATCGTTCTGCCGCCTACGCCGCCCGTTACGTGGCGAAAAATATAGTCGCTGCCGGCCTCGCGTCGCGCTGTGAAATCCAGCTCGGCTGGGCCATCGGCCTGCCCCACCCCGTTTCCGTCAGGATCAACACCTTTGGCACGCAAAACGTGCCAGCGGACGTGTTGCAACAGGCGGTTAACCGTCATTTTGATCTCAGCGTCTACGGCATCATCAGCATGCTTGACCTGCTGGTCCCTCGCTATCGTAAAACGGCCTGCTACGGCCACTTTGGTCGCGACAGCTTTCCGTGGGAACGCACGGATAAAGCGGCGCTATTACGCGAAGACGTCGGTCAATAAGCCGACGCGCGCGCAGCACAATGTGAATTTATCTACAGGAGAAGAGTATGTCCGGGCAAAGTTTAGGCTTGATCGAAACCGTCGGAATGGCTGCGGCGGTGGAAGCCGCGGATGCCGCCATGAAATCCGCTAACGTCAGCCTGGTGGGCTATGAGCTCACCAAAGGCGGCGGGATGGTCACGGTGAAACTGGAAGGCGAAATTGGCGCGATGAATGCCGCCGTGGCGGCAGCCATCAGCGCAGCCAGCCGGGTAGGGAACGTTTACGCCCACAAAGTTATCGCTCGTACCGCTCAGAATATTGAGCATATCATTCACTCCAGAGAGACGGTCGGCGTCGTCCAGCCAGAGCCTGAAACACCCGCGCCTGTGGCCGCACAGCAGGTTGAAGAAGCACCCGCCCAGACTATCCCGGTGCTGCAGATAGATACATCTCACAGCGCATCCTGCATGGATATCGCTGATGAAACGCCGCAAGATCCTATGAAGAAAGGGCCACGTCCAGGCCCGAAGAAAAAATAACGCGACCGGAAGTCAAAAAGCCGCACTGAATATTCGTTCAGCGCGGCTTTTTTTATTCTGCGCAAAACAAAAAAACCAGCAGGCATCACCCACTAATGCTGGTCAGTTAAGCAAAATCACGCTTTTTTATTCGTTATTTTACTTATTACAAAGCCCTTTGAGGAAAAGGTGGAACCGTTCCGTTCACTCTTAATCCTCTGCTTCCTGTCTGATGCGCTGCGGTGAACGTGTAAAGGGGGCCGCCGCCCCCTTTACAATCCCGGCTCCCGGCACAGAAAATCGCCGCTGCGCGGATTATTCGCCCCATCCCTGGGGCTCACCCCTTCGGGGCCAGCGCAAGCGCTGTTAAAAATTGCTCCCGGCAATTTTGTCTTCAGCTTATTCCCTTCGGCTTCGGGTCGGGCGTGATCCTACATCCATGTAGGTCACGCCCTCTCGGCGCATCCCTGCGCCTCGCCCTGGCCTGCGGTCAACGCCTCAGCGATTTTCAGCCGGACTTACGCTCCCTCCACCTTCTCAGCGGTCTGAATGGGGCACGGGTGTTGAGTCCCCGCTGAAATCGGCGAACCGGAGACCGGATGACAAGGGCTGGACGCCAG
>NZ_JBOGBT010000063.1:0-47143 GCF_051656365.1 Silvania sp.
CTATCCGTTGCCTTGAAGCCGCCATGGATCATGATAAAAAAATCATGCTGGTTGCGCAGAAAGAAGCATCAACGGATGAGCCGGGTGTAAACGATCTTTTCACCGTCGGGACCGTGGCCTCTATTTTACAAATGCTGAAGCTGCCTGACGGCACCGTTAAGGTGCTGGTCGAGGGGCTGCAGCGTGCGCGTATTACCACGCTGTCTGATGATGGCGAACACTTCGCGGCAAAAGCGGAATACCTTGAATCGCCGCAGCTTGATGAGCGTGAGCAAGAAGTGCTGGTTCGCACCGCGATTAGCCAGTTCGAAGGCTATATCAAGCTGAACAAAAAAATCCCACCGGAAGTGCTGACGTCGCTGAACAGCATCGACGATCCTGCGCGTCTGGCAGACACCATCGCTGCGCACATGCCGCTTAAGCTGGCGGACAAACAGTCCGTACTGGAGATGTCCGACGTTAACGAACGTCTGGAATATCTGATGGCGATGATGGAATCGGAAATCGATCTGCTTCAGGTTGAGAAACGCATTCGCAACCGCGTGAAGAAGCAGATGGAAAAATCTCAGCGCGAGTACTATCTGAACGAGCAGATGAAGGCTATTCAGAAAGAGCTCGGCGAGATGGACGATGCGCCGGACGAAAACGAAGCGCTGAAGCGTAAGATCGACGCGGCAAAAATGCCGAAAGAGGCAAAAGAGAAAGCCGAAGCAGAACTGCAGAAGCTGAAAATGATGTCTCCGATGTCGGCCGAAGCGACCGTCGTGCGTGGCTACATTGAGTGGATGGTACAGGTTCCGTGGAACGCCCGTAGCAAGGTCAAAAAAGATCTGCGTCAGGCACAAGAGATCCTCGATACCGACCACTACGGTCTGGAACGTGTTAAAGATCGCATCCTTGAGTACCTTGCGGTTCAAAGCCGTGTGAACAAGCTCAAGGGCCCGATCCTGTGCCTGGTAGGACCGCCGGGGGTGGGTAAAACCTCTCTGGGGCAGTCCATTGCCAAAGCGACCGGACGTAAATACATCCGTATGGCGCTGGGCGGCGTTCGTGACGAAGCTGAAATCCGCGGTCACCGCCGGACCTATATCGGCTCTATGCCGGGCAAGCTGATCCAGAAAATGGCGAAAGTGGGCGTTAAAAACCCACTGTTCCTGCTGGATGAGATCGACAAAATGTCGTCCGATATGCGCGGCGACCCTGCGTCTGCCCTGCTTGAAGTGCTGGATCCGGAACAGAACGTGGCGTTCAGCGATCACTATCTGGAAGTGGACTACGATCTTAGCGATGTCATGTTCGTGGCGACCTCTAACTCCATGAACATTCCTGCTCCACTGCTGGATCGTATGGAAGTGATCCGTCTTTCGGGCTACACCGAAGACGAAAAGCTGAACATCGCCAAGCGCCACCTGCTTTCTAAGCAGATTGAGCGTAACGCGCTGAAAGAGAGCGAAATTACGGTAGAGGATAGTGCGATTATCAGCATTATTCGTTACTACACTCGTGAAGCGGGCGTGCGTAGCCTGGAGCGCGAAATCTCCAAGCTGTGCCGTAAAGCGGTGAAGAAGCTGCTGCTGGATAAGACCCTGAAGCACGTTGAAATTAACGGCGACAACCTGCACGAATATCTCGGCGTTCAGCGCTATGACTATGGTCGCGCGGACAATGAAAACCGCGTCGGTCAGGTGACGGGGCTGGCGTGGACGGAAGTGGGCGGCGATCTGCTGACCATTGAAACCGCCTGCGTACCGGGTAAAGGCAAACTCACGTATACCGGCTCGCTGGGTGAAGTGATGCAGGAGTCCATTCAGGCTGCGCTGACCGTGGTGCGTGCGCGCGCGGAAAAACTGGGTATCAATGCGGACTTTTACGAGAAACGCGATATCCACGTTCACGTACCGGAAGGGGCAACGCCGAAAGACGGCCCAAGCGCCGGTATCGCCATGTGTACCGCGCTGGTCTCCTGCCTGACCGGCAACCCGGTTCGCGCCGATGTGGCGATGACCGGCGAAATCACCCTGCGCGGCCTCGTGTTGCCGATTGGTGGTTTGAAAGAAAAACTGCTCGCGGCTCACCGCGGTGGGATTAAAACCGTCCTGATCCCGCATGAAAACAAGCGCGATCTGGAAGAGATCCCGGACAACGTGATTGCCGATCTGGATATCCATCCGGTGAAGCGCATTGAGGAAGTTCTGGCGCTTGCGCTGCAGAACGAGCCTTATGGAATGCAGGTTGTAACCGCAAAATAGTGACCTCGCGCAAAGAGCGTCAATAAAAACAAGGTTGGTAGGCTAATTCGTGCTTGCCAGCCTTTTTTTGTATAGCTAATTTAGATCCCTGATTGGGCCAGCCTCAACAACGGGTGTTGTAAGGTCATGGCAGGCCTGATATAACTGCTGCGCGGTCGCGTTGTGAAGGATTCAGGCGCGATATAAATTATAAAGAGAGGAAGAGAAGAGTGAACAAATCTCAACTGATTGACAAAATTGCTGCGGGTGCTGATATCTCCAAAGCTGCGGCTGGACGTGCGTTAGATGCTTTAATTGCTTCTGTTACCGAATCTCTGCAGGCTGGGGACGACGTAGCGCTGGTTGGTTTTGGTACTTTTGCTGTTAAAGAGCGTGCTGCCCGTACTGGCCGCAACCCTCAGACCGGCAAAGAGATCACCATCGCTGCTGCTAAAGTTCCGGGCTTCCGCGCGGGCAAAGCGCTGAAAGACGCAGTAAACTGATCGCATTCTTGCATCAGGGAAGTTAAAAAGTTAAGGGCGCATCATTTGATGTGCCTTTTTTGTTTGTCCAGAGCCTATTTATGCGAGTTTATGCATGTTCTGGGCTGACAATTGCCCCGGTTTCTTGTCACAATACGCCTTTATGCGCAGCGGTCGGGATTTGCCGTTAGCGTGAGGTCACCTGTCACCTACAGCGGAGTGTGGTTACACCATGATGGACAGCTTACGCACGGCTGCTAACAGTCTCGTGCTCAAGATTATTTTCGGTATCATTATCCTGTCGTTCATTTTGACCGGCGTGAGTGGTTACCTGATTGGCGGTAGCGCAAACTACGCCGCACAAGTGAATGGCCAGGAAATCAGCCGTGGGCAGTTCGAGAATGCATTTGCCGGTGAACGTAACCGCATGCAGCAACAACTGGGCGAACAGTTCTCTGAACTGGCGGCAAATGAAGGCTATATGAAAACGCTGCGCCAGCAGACGCTGAATCGTCTCATTGACGAAGCGCTGATGGATCAGTACGCCAGAGACCTTGGTCTTGGGATCAGCGATGATCAGGTGAAGAAGGTAATTTTCTCCACCGCGGCTTTCCAGACGGACGGCAAGTTCGACAACAACCGCTACAACGCCATCATCAGCCAGATGGGGATGTCGGCCGATCAGTACGCTCAGGCGCTGCGTAACCAGCTGACGACTCAGCAGCTGATTAACGCCGTTGTGGGTACCGATTTCATGCTCAAGGGCGAAACTGACGAACTGGCGGCGCTGGTTTCTCAGCAGCGCGTCGTGCGTGAAGCCACTTTCGACGTTAACGCGCTGGCTGCAAAACAGCAGGCGAGCGACGATGAAGTGAACAGCTACTACGAGCAGAACAAAAGTAACTTTATGGCGCCTGAGCAGTTCCGCGTGAGCTACATCAAGCTCGATGTGGCAGCAATGCAGGGCGACGTATCAGATGCGGATATCCAGTCTTACTACGATCAGCATCAGGATCAGTTCACTCAGCCACAGCGTAACCGTTTCAGCGTAATTCAGGCTAAAACCGAAGCCGATGCGCAAGCTGCTCTCGACGAGCTGAACAAGGGCGCTGATTTCGCAACGGTCGCGAAAGAGAAATCCACCGACATTATCTCTGCCAAAAACGGCGGTGACATGGGCTGGCTGGAAGACGCTACCACGCCTGAAGAGCTGAAAAACGCCGGCCTGAAAGAGAAAGGCCAGCTGTCAGGGGTGATCAAATCGTCCGTGGGCTTCCTGGTCGCACGTCTGGACGACGTTCAACCGGCAAAAACCAAGCCGCTGGCTGACGTACGTGATGAGATCGCCGCGAAAGTGAAGCAGGAAAAAGCACTGGATACCTTCTATGCGCTGCAGCAGAAGGTGAGCGATGCGGCCAGCAATGACAACGAATCGCTGGCCGGTGCTGAGCAGGTTGCAGGCGTAAAAGCTGTTGAGACCGGCTGGTTCGGTCAGGACAGCCTGCCGGAAGAGCTGAACTTCAAACCGGTTGCCGATGCTATCTTCAACGGTAGCCTGGTGGGCGAGAACGGTAGCCCGGGCAGCAACTCTGACATCATCACTGTTGATGGCGATCGTGCCTTTGTGCTGCGCGTGAGTGAGCACAAGCCGGAAGCGATCAAGCCGCTGGATACTGTGAAAGATCAGATCGTCGCGCTGGTGAAGCATAACAAAGCTGTTCAGCAGGCGAAGCTGGATGCTGAGAAGCTGCTGGCCGAATTGAAAGCCGGTAAAGGTGACGACGCGCTGAAAGCGGCGGGCCTGAGCTTCGGTGCCGCGAAAACGCTGAGCCGCACCGGTCAGGATCCGATTAGCCAGGCCGCATTCGGCCTGACCCAGCCGGCGAAAGACAAACCGAGCTTCGGTATCGCTAACGATATGCAGGGCAATGTGGTGGTTCTGGCACTGGACGAAGTGAAAGCGGGTACCATGCCGGAAGAGCAGAAGAACGCGATGGTGAAGGGGATTACGCAGAATAATGCCCAAATCGCTTTCGAAGCGCTGATGAGCAACCTGCGTAAAGAAGCCAAAATCAAGCTGGGCGATATCATTACTCAACAGCAGTAATTACGTCACTGCTCGCAGATTTTCGCAACGTAATGCAATAACAAAAGGCCGCTTTCGCGGCCTTTTCCATTTCTGCAATCTGCTGTTTGTTCTCCAAATGCGGCCCGCTTATTGTGATGTGGCTGTCAACAAACAAGGAGACAACAGCATGAAACATGGAATCAAAGCCCTCTTTATGACGCTTGCCCTCGTCACGGTGGGAATGAGCCACAGCACGCTGGCGGCCACTCAGGCGGGTAAAACGGAGGCCACGCAAAGTAAGGTCGAGGCGTCTACACCCAAGCCGCCGGAGGCGAAAGCCCCCACAGGCGGCAAAACTGCAGAGGCATCAGGGGAGCGGGTAAGCATTAATGCCGCGTCGGCAGAAGATCTGGCGCGGGTAATGAACGGCGTGGGTCTGAAAAAAGCGCAGGCGATAGTCAGCTACCGTGAAGAGTACGGTCCCTTCAAAACACTCGACGACCTGACGCAGGTTCCCGGCATTGGCGGGTCGCTGGTGGAGCGGAATCTCGCGCATCTGATGCTGTAATAACTTGCACAGTGGCAAAAATTTGCCAGGATAAAGAGGTCATACCAGTTATGGCCTCTGAATCTTATAAATAACAACCCTGAAGGTTATTGTGCTATGCAGACCCAAATCAAAGTTCGCGGCTTTCATCTTGACGTTTATCAGCATGTTAATAACGCCCGTTATCTCGAGTTTCTTGAAGAGGCGCGTTGGGATGGGCTGGAAAACAGCGACAGTTTTCAATGGATGACGGCGCAGCGCATCGCGTTTGTCGTGGCGAATATCAATATTAACTATCGCCGTCCAGCCGTGCTCAGCGATGTGTTGACCGTGACCAGTCAGCTTCAGCAGTTAAACGGCAAAAGCGGTGTGCTAAGTCAGGTCATTACGCTAGAGCCCGAAGGGCAGGTGGTGGCGGACGCGTTAATTACCTTTGTCTGTATCGATCTGCGCACGCAAAAAGCGCTGCCGCTGGAAGGGGAGTTGCGTGAAAAACTGGAGCAGCTAATTAAATAACCCACTGCGAGGGCCGGGCGAAAAGGCTTTTCACCCGGCAACACGACGGTTACTTAAGACCGGTTTTGTTTTTCAGGGCCGACATCACCGACGGCTTATCCGCCAGGTACTGATTCAGGCCGTTGGCCCGCAGGTTACAGGCGGCGCACTGACCGCAGCCATCGCCCTGAATACCGTTATAGCAGGTCAGCGTTTCGCTACGCACCAGTTCCAGCTTGCCCCAGTAGTCCGCCAGTGCCCAGGTTTCGGCCTTGTCGAGCCACATCAGCGGCGTTTCAAAGCGAATATCTTTCGCCATCCCGAGGTTCACCGCGTGGTTGAGAGCCTTCACAAACTCATCCCGGCAGTCCGGGTAGCCGGAGAAATCGGTTTCGCACACGCCGGTGATCACCGCTTCGGCCTGGACCTGATACGCATAGATGGCGGTCAGCGTCAGGAAGAGGATGTTACGTCCCGGCACGAAGGTATTAGGAATACCGTCTGCATTCGGCTCATAGTCCGGCACCGGGATGCTATCGCGCGTCAGGCTGCTCACCGCCAGTTCGTTTAACAGAGTGACATCCAGAACCTTATGCGCCCGCGCACCGAGTTGGACCGCCAGTTTCTGTGCAACCTTGATCTCTTCGCTATGGCGCTGGCCATAGTCAAACGTCACACAATGGACTTCATCATATTGATGTAAAGCCTGAACCAGACAGGTGGTGGAATCTTGCCCCCCACTGAACACAACAACGGCACGTTTCATTATTCTTTCCAACTTTGACGAGTAAAGACGCATGGTAACGTCTGCCCGTGACGGCGACCAGCTTCTTCACGCTTTCGGGGCCGGTAGCCAGGCTTCGGTAAAGTTAAACCAGCCGCGCGGGTTGAGCCGGATGCCGTTCACCCCCGGCGGGGCGCTGATTTGGTACTGATAGTTAAACAGCGGCGTCAGCACCGCGCTCTCCATCAGTCGGGCGAAGACTGCTTTTAATCCCTGATGGCGTTCTTCGGCATCGGGTCGGGACTGAACGGCATCAAGGGTTGCCATCAGATGGGCAAACTGCGGTGCGCTGAGCAGATGCGGCCACAGCGCATCGCAGCGTAACCACTGTTCAAGGGTATATTCCGGCGCTTCGCCAATTAACCTATCGCCCATCATGATATCGGCATCAGCAAGCGACGTGCAGCCATCCCAGTTTTTGGCATCATGAAAAATCACCGTCAGCTGACATCCTTCCTGCGCCAGATAGCGCTTGAGCTGTTCAGCCATGGTATGTAACTCCACCGGCAGGTGATATGCCAGGGTCAGCCTCTCGGGCAGGGGGATACACTTTGCCTGCGGCCATTGGGGAATGGTCCATCCCGGCAGCAGTTCCTGCGTTGGGGTGATCAGGTTTTCGTCCAGCGGCAGCGTATGCAGCAGCGACGACTGATGAATGATCTCCACCAGCCTGCGGGCCTGCATTTCGCTGAGCCGTCCGCTCTGTTTCAGCGTGAGGTAACAAAAGCCAAGGCTGATACTGTTACTGACCAGCCGTAAACTGGCGAGTTCTTCCGGCTCGCCAATGGCAATTTGTACCGGATGACGGCAGCTGGTGCCTAAATCCTGGTCAAACAACTGGGGGGTGATCCAGAATTCGATCGCTTTCAGCAGCGGATGCCCCAGATGGTACTGCTCGTGGCTTTCCAGCCGAACCAGATCCGGGTCGAACAGGGTCAGCCGAAACGGTCCGCTGCCCGTCAGCGGCTGTTCCGGGTGCGCCAGGCGACTGCAATAGCTTGCCAGACGGTGCGCCAGCCAGTAGTCCGGCTGATGCAGCACAAACGTCAGGCACTGAGGATGCGTCAGCTCGATCTGCTTTACGCTGTTAAACAGTTTGCGCAGCGCGGGCAGGGTCAGCAGCATCATCAGCCGTTTCTGCAGTTGGCCCGTCTCGATCTTGTCGCCCGTATGCCAGTGCAGCGTGGAGCGGATGTAAAAATGCCAGCGTAACCCGTCAGCAGAAATCTCCCAGTGATGGGCCAGATCGCCAGTGGGTTCACTGTAGGTGTCGTTAAAGCGCGTCAGCCCGGAAAAAATTTCTCCCACCAGATGCTGTTCTGCGCGCCCCGGTAAAAAGCCCGGATGCAGCGGGTCGAGCGGGCGATAGTAGGGAATACGCAGCGTAGGGGTGTTGTTCTGCCACTGTCCGCCCAGAAAAGGGTGCAGCAACGCGCGCAGCGCCTGGGGGGCAAGCTGGGCCAGCTCCAGCGCATTATGCTGCTGACCGCTTTTTAGCGCCTCTTCCATCATTGCATTGCGTAACGACTCCGGCGTCACGTGAAAGCGCAGGTCGCCGCGCTTTCCGCGTCCGGACTGCGCGTGCCAACTTAGCCAGCCTGCATCCTGCGCCTGACGCAAAAGTGTGCGCACATGACGTTCACTGCAAAAGCAGCGGCTGGCCAGTTCGGCCACGGTCACCTGTTGCGGCCCACCTGCTGAGGGTTGCCACAGCCGTTGGTACTGATTGAGTCGATTAAGCAGTCGCATATAAAAACCCGGAACAATAATGTTTAACTATTCAGTATTACTTCCGTATATATCACGCAATACTGATGCACAAGTTAAACCCTTCACATTTTCGGGAGCACTATGGCGCGGTTGGCTGCATTTGATATGGACGGCACCTTGTTAATGCCGGACCACCGTTTAGGCGACAAAACCCTGCGTGCGCTCAAACGACTGCACGAGCGCGACATTACCCTCACCTTCGCCACCGGACGACATGTGCTGGAAATGCGCCATTTGATGGGCGCGCTATCGCTCGACGCGTTCTTGATCACCGGCAACGGGACGCGCATTCACTCGCTGGAAGGGGACGTACTCTATCGCCAGGATCTGGCGCCGGACGTTGCCGAACAGGTCTTGCATACCAGCTGGGACACTCAGGCCAGCATCCACGTTTTTAACGATACCGGCTGGCTGACCGGCCAGGAAATTCCGGCCCTGCTCGAGGCGCATGTTTACAGCGGCTTCCAGTATCAATTGACCGACCTGCGCCGGATCCCGGCCCACGCGGTAACCAAAATCTGTTTTTGCAGCGATCACGACGATCTGTGCCGTCTGCGCATTCAGCTCAACGAGGCGTTGGGCAGCCGCGCGCACCTGACCTTCTCCGCGCTGGATTGCCTGGAAGTGCTGCCGGTGGGATGCAACAAAGGTTCCGCCCTGGCGGTGCTGAGCGACCATCTCGGCTTCAGTATGCAGGAGTGCATGGCGTTTGGTGATGCCATGAATGACCGGGAGATGCTGGGCAGCGTCGGCCGCGGCTTGATTATGGGCAATGCGATGCCGCAGCTGATGGCTGAACTCTCGCATTTGCCGGTTATTGGACACTGCCGTAATGAAGCAGTGTCCCATTTTCTAACTCATTGGCTGGACACACCCGATCTTCCTTATTCCCCCGAATAGTGAGACCCTTCCAGCAAGCCAGACGAATGTCTGGCTTTTTTTATTTTAGCAGTCGGGCAATTTCTGCTGACCACGGCGTCACATCGCCAATGTTAGCCTTTACCCACTCTGCGTTGTAATAGGTGTCGAGGTAGCGCTCACCGCTGTCGCACAACAGGGTAACGATGGAGCCAGTTTGCCCCGCCTCGCGCATCCGCGCGGCCAGCTGTAACGCGCCCCACATGTTGGTGCCGGTAGAGGCGCCCACCTTGCGGCCCAGCTGCGTTTCCAGCCAGTGGGCGGTGGCAACGCTGGCGGCATCCGGCACCCGCAGCATCTCGTCGACCACATCGGGAATAAACGACGGCTCGACGCGCGGGCGGCCAATCCCTTCAATTTTGCTGCCCACCGGGCTGCGCAGGGAGAGATCGCGCTGCTGCCAGTAGTCGAGGAACACCGAGTTTTGCGGATCAACTACCATCAGGCGTGTATCGTAGCCCTGACAGCGAATATAGCGGCCAATGGTGGCTGAAGTCCCGCCTGTACCGGCGCTCATTACGATATGGGCGGGCACCGGGTGAGGTTCGCTCTGCATCTGACGGAAGATACTGTCGGCAATATTGTTATTGCCGCGCCAGTCCGTCGCGCGTTCGGCGAAGGTGAACTGGTCCATATAGTGGCCATTCAGCTCGCGGGCCAGCATCTCTGAGGCGGCATAGATTTCGCAGGCGCTCTCTACGAAGTGGCAGCGACCGCCGTAGAATTCAATCTGTTCGATCTTACGTTTAGCGGTACAGGACGGCATCACGGCAATAAAGGGCAGGCCCAGCAGACGCGCGAAATAGGCCTCAGAGACGGCGGTTGAACCGGATGACGATTCAATAATGGTGGTGCCTTCATTGATCCAGCCGTTACATAGCCCGTACAGGAACAGCGAACGCGCCAGACGGTGTTTAAGGCTGCCGGTAGGGTGAGTGCTTTCGTCTTTCAGATAGAGCTGAATACCCGCAAACCCCGGCAGAGCAAGGCGAATAAGGTGTGTATCGGCCGAGCGCTGATAATCGGCATTAATTTCGCTGATGGCGTGTTTAACCCAGGTGCTATTCATCACAGTAATCCGTTTGTCATTTTGTGCCCAGCATAGCGAAAAGCACAGAAAAAATTGTTGCTATCTGACCTTTAAAATACAATGTCAGGAGAAAAATTTTCTCTGCGGGGTGGGTATGCTAGATAAAATTGACCGTAAGCTGCTGTCCTTGCTGCAAAGTGACTGCACCCTCTCTTTGCAGGCGCTTGCGGATGCCGTTAATCTGACCACCACACCCTGCTGGAAACGCTTAAAGCGCCTTGAAGATGAAGGTATCCTGCTGGCACGCGTGGCCCTGCTGGATCCCGAAAAACTGGGGCTTGGATTGACCGCGTTTGTTCTGATAAAAACGCAGCATCACAGCAGTGACTGGTACTGCCGGTTCGTTACCGTGGTATCCGATATGCCGGAAGTGCTGGGCTTCTGGCGCATGGCGGGCGAATACGACTACCTGATGCGCGTTCAGGTGGCGGACATGAAACGCTATGATGACTTCTATAAACGGCTGGTGAACAGCGTGCCCGGTCTGTCGAATGTCACCTCCAGCTTCGCGATGGAACAGATAAAATACACCACCGCCTTACCTATTGAATAACTGCCGGATTACAATCCTCAGGAATAGACCGCGTGCGATTATTTGCTCAGTTAAGCTGGTACTTTCGCCGGGAGTGGCAACGCTACCTCGGCGCAGTGGCCCTGCTTATTATCATTGCCATTTTGCAGCTCATCCCGCCAAAAGTGGTGGGCTACGTCGTGGATGGCGTGACCGAACAGCACTACACCACCGCACGGGTGATGATGTGGATTGGCACGCTTGTGCTGACCGCCATCGTCGTCTATCTGCTGCGCTACGTCTGGCGCGTGCTGCTGTTTGGTGCCTCCTATCAGCTTGCGGTAGAACTGCGGGAAGATTTTTATCGTCAGCTTAGCCGCCAGCACCCGGAATTTTATCTGCGCCACCGAACCGGCGATCTTATAGCCCGCGCCACCAATGACGTTGACCGGGTAGTGTTTGCCGCTGGGGAAGGGGTGCTGACGCTGGTGGATTCGCTGGTGATGGGCTGTGCGGTGCTGATCGTGATGTCCACCCAAATCAGCTGGCAGCTGACGCTGCTGGCCCTGCTGCCGATGCCGCTGATGGCGCTGGCGATCAAACGCTATGGCGATCAATTGCATCAGCGCTTCAAGCTGGCGCAGGCGGCGTTTTCATCCCTGAACGATCGAACCCAGGAAAGCCTGACCAGCATCCGGATGATCAAAGCTTTTGGCCTGGAAGATCGCCAGTCGGCGCTGTTTGCCGCCGATGCTGCTGATACCGGCGCCAAAAACCTGCGCGTGGCCCGCATCGATGCCCGCTTTGATCCCACTATTTATATCGCCATCGGCACCGCCAACCTGCTGGCGATTGGCGGTGGCAGCTGGATGGTGATTAACGGCTCCCTGACGCTCGGGCAGCTGACCAGCTTTGCCATGTATCTGGGGCTGATGATCTGGCCGATGCTGGCTCTGGCCTGGATGTTTAACATTGTTGAGCGCGGGAGCGCCGCTTACAGCCGCATACGCGCCATGCTTGCCGAAGCGCCGGTAGTGAATGACGGCAGCGAAACGGTGCCGGAAGGGCGCGGCGAGCTGAACGTGGCTATTCGCGCGTTCGCCTATCCGCACAGCGAACAACCTACGCTCGAAAACCTGCACTTTACGCTGCAGCCGGGGCAAATGCTGGGCATCTGCGGCCCGACGGGCGCCGGGAAAAGCACCGTGCTGTCGCTTATCCAGCGCCATTTTGATATCGATCAGGGTGAGATCCGCTTCCACGATATCCCGCTCACGCAGCTGCAGTTAGACAGCTGGCGCAGCCGTCTGGCAGTGGTCAGCCAGACGCCATTCCTGTTCTCGGATACCGTCGGCAACAACATTGCGCTGGGTTGCCCGCAGGCGACCCGGGAAGAGATCGAGCACGTGGCCCGCCTCGCCAGCGTGCATGAAGACATCCTGCGCCTGCCGCAGGGTTATGAAACCGAGGTCGGGGAGCGGGGCGTGATGCTCTCCGGCGGGCAGAAACAGCGTATTTCCATCGCCCGCGCGTTGCTGCTGAATGCCGAAATCCTGCTGCTGGACGATGCGCTCTCTGCTGTGGACGGACGTACCGAACATCAGATCCTGCACAATTTGCGCCAGTGGGGAGAAGGGCGTACGGTGATCATCAGCGCGCATCGGCTGTCGGCCCTGACCGAAGCCAATGAAATTCTGGTGATGCAGCACGGGCACATTGCCCAGCGCGGCGAGCATGAACAGCTGGCTGAACAGCCAGGATGGTATCGCGATATGTATCGCTATCAGCAACTGGAAGCGGCCCTCGATGACGCGCCGGAAATCAACGAGGAGGCCGCCGATGCGTAGTTTTTCCCAGCTGTGGCCAACCCTTAAGCGCCTGCTGGCCTACGGTTCGCCGTGGCGCAAACCGCTGTCGCTGGCGGTGGTGCTGCTGTGGGTCGCCGCGATTGCCGAAGTGAGCGGTCCGCTGCTGATCAGCTACTTTATCGACAATATGGTGGCCAAAAGCTATTTGCCGCTGGGGCTTGTCGTCGGGCTGGCGGTCGCTTATATCGGCTTGCAGCTGCTGGCGGCCGGGCTGCATTACGTCCAGTCGCTGCTGTTTAACCAGGCCGCCGTCGGGGTGGTGCAACAGCTGCGAACCGACGTGATGGATGCCGCGCTTCGCCAGCCGCTGAGTGAATTTGACACTCAGCCGGTCGGGCAAATTATCTCCCGCGTCACCAACGATACGGAAGTGATCCGCGATCTGTACGTCACGGTGGTGGCGACGGTGCTGCGCAGTGCGGCGCTGGTGGGGGCCATGCTGGTGGCGATGTTCAGTCTCGAGTGGCGAATGGCGCTGGTGGCGATGGCGATCTTCCCGGCGGTAATGATCGTGATGATCATCTATCAGCGTTACAGCACTCCGATTGTGCGGCGTATGCGCGCCTATCTGGCGGATATCAACGATGGCTTTAACGAAGTCATCAACGGTATGAGCGTCATTCAGCAGTTCCGTCAGCAGGCGCGATTTGGCGAGCGAATGGGTGAGGCCAGCCGGTCGCACTATATGGCCCGCATGCAGACGCTGCGGCTGGACGGTTTTTTACTGCGCCCGCTGTTAAGCCTGTTCTCTGCACTGGTGCTGTGCGGCTTGCTGATGCAGTTTGGCTTCGCCGCAGGCGGGACCATTGAGGTTGGCGTGCTGTATGCCTTTATTAGCTATCTGGGGCGGCTTAATGAACCGCTGATCGAGCTGACCACCCAGCAGTCGATGTTGCAGCAGGCAGTGGTCGCCGGTGAGCGCGTCTTTGAGCTGATGGACCGACCGCGTCAGGCCTACGGGAATGATAATCGCGACCTGCAAAGCGGCACTATCGAGTTTGAGAATGTCTCCTTTGCCTATCGCGAGGATCGGCTGGTGCTGCAGGATATCAACCTGACGGTGCCGTCGCGCAGTTTTGTCGCACTGGTCGGGCATACCGGCAGCGGGAAGAGCACCCTCGCGAGCCTGCTGATGGGTTACTACCCGCTGACCGAAGGCGAAATTCGTCTGGACGGTCGCCCGCTGGAGACCCTGAGTCACGCTACGCTGCGTAAAGGGGTGGCGATGGTGCAGCAGGATCCGGTGGTACTGGCCGATACCTTCTTTGCCAACGTCACCCTGGGCCGCCCGTTTACGGAGGAGCAGGTGTGGGAAGTGCTGGAAAAAGTCCAGTTGGCGGCGCTGGCACGCGGCCTGCACGACGGCATTCACACCCGACTGGGCGAGCAGGGTAATAATTTGTCGGTCGGGCAAAAGCAGCTTCTGGCGCTGGCTCGCGTCCTGATTGACACCCCGCAGGTGCTTATCCTCGACGAAGCAACGGCCAGCATCGACTCCGGTACCGAACAAGCCATCCAGCAGGCGCTGGCGGCGGTGCGCGAGCACACCACGCTGGTCGTCATAGCCCATCGCCTGTCGACAATTGTAGAGGCGGATACCATTCTGGTGCTTCATCGCGGGCAAGCGGTTGAGCGCGGCACCCACAAGCAACTGCTTGAGGCGAAAGGCCGTTACTGGCAGATGTATCAGCTGCAGTTGGCAGGTGAAGAGCTGGCCGCCAGTGTGCGGGAGGAGTCGCTCAGCGCCTGATGCACTAAAAACAGGCAACTTACCGGCCGCTGAAACGGTTGGTGCAAAAATGAAACGCATCATGCACTGTCATGGTGCGTTTTTTTTCGCCAGTTATTCGCGACGCCTCGTATTCCCGCTCTTTTCACTTTTGGCACACCGCTTGCAATACCTGATCTGTTCGCAAGCCAATACCGAATTCTGACTGGAGGGGATATATGAAGCTGGTTACCGTGGTAATCAAACCATTCAAACTTGAAGACGTGCGTGAAGCGCTGTCTTCCATGGGTATTCAGGGTCTGACCGTCACCGAAGTGAAAGGCTTTGGTCGACAGAAGGGGCATGCGGAGCTGTATCGCGGCGCCGAATACAGCGTCAACTTCCTGCCAAAAGTGAAGATTGACGTGGCGATTGCCGACGATCAGCTGGATGAAGTTATCGACGTGATTAGTAAAGCAGCCTACACCGGCAAAATTGGCGACGGCAAAATTTTCGTTGCTGAGCTGCAACGCGTTATTCGCATTCGTACGGGTGAAGCCGACGAAGCGGCACTGTAAAACACCTGGCACACAGTGATAGGGATCAAAAAGATGAACACAACAACACTTAAAGCAGGTCTGGGGTCTCTGGCACTGCTGCCAGGACTGGCAATGGCTGCCCCTGCGGTGGCCGACAAAGCCGACAACGCCTTTATGATGATTTGCACCGCGCTGGTGCTGTTTATGACTATTCCGGGGATTGCGCTGTTTTACGGCGGCCTGATCCGCGGCAAAAACGTCCTCTCCATGCTCACCCAGGTGACCGTGACCTTTGCGCTGGTCTGCGTGCTGTGGGTGGTCTACGGTTACTCGCTGGCCTTCGGTGAAGGCAATGCCTTCTTCGGCAGCTTTAACTGGGCAATGCTGAAAAATATCGAACTGACCGCCGTGATGGGTAGCTTCTATCAGTACATTCACGTGGCGTTCCAGGGCTCCTTCGCCTGTATCACCGTCGGGCTGATTGTCGGCGCGCTGGCGGAACGTATTCGTTTCTCCGCGGTGCTGATCTTCGTGGTGGTATGGATGACGCTCTCCTATGTGCCGGTGGCGCATATGGTCTGGGGTGGTGGTCTGCTGGCCGCACACGGTGCGCTGGACTTTGCAGGCGGTACCGTTGTTCACATCAACGCTGCGGTGGCGGGCCTGGTGGGTGCTTACCTGATTGGCAAACGCGTCGGTTTTGGCAAAGAAGCCTTCAAACCGCACAACCTGCCGATGGTCTTTACCGGTACCGCGATCCTCTACTTCGGCTGGTTTGGCTTTAACGCCGGTTCCGCAAGTGCCGCTAACGAAATCGCTGCGCTGGCATTCGTGAACACCGTCGTGGCGACCGCAGGTGCAATCCTCGCGTGGATCTTCGGTGAGTGGACCGTGCGCGGTAAACCTTCCCTGCTGGGTGCCTGTTCTGGTGCGATTGCCGGTCTGGTCGGTATCACCCCAGCCTGTGGCTTTGTGGGTGTCGGCGGGGCGTTGATCATCGGTCTGGTGGCGGGTCTGGCGGGTCTGTGGGGCGTAACCGCACTGAAACGTGTACTGCGCGTTGATGACCCTTGTGATGTGTTTGGTGTGCACGGCGTATGCGGCATCATCGGCTGCATCATGACCGGTATCTTCGCCTCAACGTCGCTGGGCGGCGTGGGTTACGCAGAAGGTGTCAGCATGGGTCATCAGGTTCTGGTCCAGCTGGAAAGTATCGCTATCACGGTAGTCTGGTCGGGTGTGGTCGCCTTTATCGGCTACAAACTGGCGGACATGACGGTGGGTCTGCGTGTTCCGGAAGAGCAGGAACGCGAAGGTCTGGACGTCAACAGCCACGGCGAGAACGCGTACAACGCTTAAGTAAAAGCAAACGGCAACCTGAAGGTTGCCGTTTTCTTCTTTGCACCCTCTCCCTGTGGGAGAGGACCGGGGTGAGGGCATCAGACCGCATGCTTTTATCCCCGGTTACGCATTACCCCTTCCTGCACCGTCGATGCCACCAGCACACCCTCCTGGGTATAGAACTCACCGCGAACAAATCCGCGCGCGCTCGACGCCGAGGTACTCTCCACGCTGTACAGCAGCCATTCGTTCATATTGAACGGACGGTGGAACCACATGGAATGGTCGATGGTCGCCACCTGCATGCCTTTTTCAAGGAAACCGACCCCGTGCGGCTGCAGGGCAACCGGCAGGAAGTTGAAGTCCGAGGCATAGCCGAGCAAGTACTGATGGACGCGGAAGTCTTCCGGAACCGTGCCGTTTGCGCGGATCCACACCTGACGTGCGGGCTCAGCAGGGTGCCCCTTCATCGGGTTATGGAACTCAACCGGGCGGATCTCCAGCGGTTTATCGCAGAGAAACTTCTCTTTAAGCTGCGGGGGCAGGAGGTGCGACAGCGCGCGGGCGATGTCGGTTTCTGAACGCAGGTCGTCCGGCGCTGGCGCAGGCGGCATGCTTTTCTGATGCTCATATCCCGGCTCTGGCGCCTGGAAAGAGGCGGTCATATAGAAAATCGGTTTGCCGTTCTGGATGGCGGCAACGCGACGGGCGCTGAAGCTGTTGCCATCGCGCAGGACTTCAACGTCATACACGATCGGTTTTTGGCTGTCACCGGGGCGCAAGAAGTAGCTGTGAAACGAATGCACCAGACGGTCTTCCGGTACCGTCTCTTTGGCGGCATAAAGGGCCTGGCCTACAACCTGGCCGCCAAAAACCTGGCGCAGACCCAAATCTTCGCTTTGTCCCCGAAAGAGTCCTTCTTCAATTTTTTCCAGGTTTAATAATGTCAGCAGATTGCCTAGTGCTTGACTCATAGTCGTCCTCAATGAATACGCCGTGGCGAAAGATAGGCAGAGTATAACGCAGAATAGCAAGTGGTCCGATGGGTGCAATAATCTGAATAACGAGGCGATTCCAGGCATAAATAATTGCTATGTGCCACACTTACTTTCGTTATCTTTATGTTAGCCACTCATCTGGCGGTATCGATCCCGCTGGTGCATTGATGATAAGGAGAACTCAATGAAACTCGTGCACATGTTAAGTGGTTTAGCGGTAGCGGTTGCTCTTTCTGCCTGTGCGGATAAAAGTGCAGACATTCAGACGCCAGCGCCAAACCCTAACACTTCTGCCGCGACGACGGCGCCCGTTATTCAGCAGCCAAATGTTTCAGGTACGATCTGGATCCGTCAGAAAGTGGCATTGCCACCGGATGCGGTATTAACCGTGACCTTATCTGACGCTTCGCTGGCGGATTCCCCGTCAAAAGTGCTGGCGCAGAGCGCGACGCGTACTGAAGGTAAGCAAGCCCCGTTTAAATTTGAACTGCCGTTTAACCCGGCAGATGTCCAGCCTAACGCGCGTATCCTGCTGAGTGCGGCGATCAGCGTAAACGACAAGGTTGTGCTGATGACCGATATCGTGAAGCCGGTCATTAATCAGGGCGGTACGAAAACCGATCTGGTGCTGGTGCCCGTTCAGCAGACTGAGCTCCCGCTTCAGCCATCCGGCGGAGCCGTCAATACGGTTCCTTCGACCTCACCAACCCAGGTTAATCCGTCTTCGTCAACGCCTGCCCCGACCCAGCTTTAACTCGTACGCCCCTCATTGTGAGGGGCGGTTCAATAGCGCCAGCGGTAGCGCAGCAAATCTATCTGCCCACTCCCCGAAACCTGCACCCCTTCAGACAGCAGCGCCTGACGCTGGCGCTGGAGATCCGGGCCGGTTAAGGAAATGGCACCGCTGCGGTTAACCACCCGATGCCAGGGGAGGGTGCTGCCTTCCGGCAGACGTTTTAGTACGCCTCCGACCTGTCGCGCCGCACGCGGTGAACCCGCAAGACGTGCAACCTCGCCGTAAGTGGTCACCGTGCCTTCGGGGATAGAGGCCACTATCTGCCAGACTCGCTGAGGAAAAGTATCGTGCTGGTCCATTTTTACTCCTGTGTGGAGCCTAAGAATAAGGATTACCTGACCAGATGGGAAGAAAGCGCGCACTCTGTAAACGTTTTGGGTAATAAACCATCACCCGGACGCGGTTAACTTGCATTTGCTATCCTGTACAGTGATAATGCGCCAGCGCGTTGGTTAACAACGCTCTCAATGGGGGCTCTGTTGGTTCTCCCGCAACGCTACTCTGTTTACCAGGTCAGATCCGGAAGGAAGCAGCCAAGGCAGACGACGTGTGTGCCGGGATGTAGCTGGCAGGGCCCCCACCCATTTCTGGGTATCAATCATCAAGACGCGCCAGGCGTCGCCATCCAGTCTCTCCCCCTTAAACGCAATAGCCCTGATAAACATACGTATATTTTATCTTTTCATCCCTGCCTTTTTATTTTCGCGATTGTCATCATACTGAAATATGGCTGTCATTATTTTGTCATAAATGTTGTGCAGTGTGAGTGTGACATTTTTATGATATATAAGCAGAGAATATATATCTGGATAATAATGTTAACTTCGTGTATTAAATTAAGAAATTATTGCCAGGGATGTGAAAAACATGACGACTGCGGTCCTGAACGTAAAGATTGACGAAGCGTTAAAAGAAAGACTTCGTCATTATGCTGAAGTAAACAATGAGAATTTAAGCGTTACCACAGAGAAACTGCTGTTACTGGCATTCGCGGCAGCAGAAGAGGCGGGAGTAACGGAAGAAGATATCGATAATCAGCACACGGAAGAAGAGAACGTAACCCCATTTACTCCTAAAGAAATCAAAGCATTACGTAAAATTCTGAAGAAGAGAAAATGAAACAACATCAGCAAACCACCGCCAGTGACTACTCAGAAGCCTGCCTGCTTCTGCGCTCTGGCTATGTCAAACATGTCCGCCTTGGCTGGGATGTTGGCAGTGATGAGTTCTTTCGAATTGCGTCTGACTGGTGTGATACCGGCGCAAAAATAAAGAAAGAAGGCGATAATTTTGTTATTTCGCTCAAAGGTTTTCCTATTCCTGCTCAGCACTGATCGCCCGCTGCTGAAAATGTCTGACTGTAATCATTACAGTCAGACGTTTTTAACATCCTGCTCCCCGTCATTTGTGCAATTGCTCACTCTTTCTTGTAATAAATATCAGCATTGCAGTCACCTTTGTTAAGCGCAGAGATTAAACCAGCATTTGCTTTAATGATTGCTCGCTTTTATTGATGCCCAGCCACAGCGGTTTAAGCCGCAGCAGCGCACTCTCCAGCTCGGCAGGTTCGAGTGAAAAAGGCATCCGCAGATAGCGATCAAAGGCCCCGGAAAGACCAAAGCGCGTACCGGTCCCCAGATGAATACCGGCAGCCTCTGCACGCGCGGCCAGCTGGGTAGCCAGCATATCCGGCAGTTCAATCCAGAATGAAAGACCGCCCTGCGGCATCTGAAAGCGCCAGTCCGGAAAATGTTCCCTGAGCAGCGCCGCACAGCGATCGCGCCGCTCACGCAGCATCAGCCGTCGGGCGGGTAAAAATGTGTCGCTGTTGTCGATAAGCCACAGAGTTGCCAGCTGTTCCAGCAGAGGGGAGCCCAGATCGAGCGTATCGCGGGTCTGGGCAAGGGTGGCGATAGTCCGTGCCGGAGCGCGAATCCATCCCAGACGCAGACCGCCCCAGAAGCTTTTTCCCGCCGAACCCAGGGTGATAACCGTGCCGTTCGGGCAGAAGGCCGCCAGCGGCGGCGGTGGGGGGGCATCGAACCACAGATCGACCATGGTTTCATCCACCACCAGCGTGGTGCGTGACCGGGCGGCAACCGCCGTAATGGCCTGGCGGGTGCTCACATCCATGCAGCGTCCCGTGGGGTTGTGAAAATCGGGCATCAGGTACGCCAGGCGCGGCGCAGTCTGGGCGAGGATGGCGGCAAAGCCGTCACTGTCCCAGCCGGTCTGCGGCAGCGACACGCCGACCGGTCGGCACGAGGCCCCCTGGATGGCGGCGATCGCCAGCGGATAGGTAGGGTGATCCACCACCACCCGGTCACCCGGACCGGTGAGCATGCGCAGCACCAGCGCCAGCCCGCTGACGGCACCGTTCACTACCATCACTTCTTCTGCCCGGGTGGGCAAACCGCGTGCCGTATAGCGTGCAGCGATGGCCTCGCGCAGGGCCAGGAGCCCCAGCTGATCGTAGCCGGTTTGCGTCAGATGCTGCGTAATGGCGGTCAGCGCGTGGGTATACGCCTGATGGATCTCCGGCCCGGCACCCAGCGCGGCGGTAGAAAGATCCAGCGCCGCGCTGGCATGGGCGCGGGTAGGGAGCGTCCGTGTGTCGGGCAGGATCACCCGCGATCCGCTTCCGTGTCGGCTTTCAAGATAACCTTCATCCCGCAGGTGCGCGAGGGCGCTGCTGATGGTGGTCCGGCTGACGTCCAGAGTTAAGGCCAGCTCGCGCTCGCCGGGCAGACGGGTATCCAGCGCCAGCCGCCCGTCAAGGATCAGCAGGCGCAGCGCGTCGGCCAGCTGTCGCCAGAGCGGAATACGGGAGGCGCTCTGCTGCCAGTGACCCAGCAGGCGAGCTAACGACTGACTTCCAAATCGACGTGATGACATATGCAGTCCACTTTTTCAAAACTGGACATTAATCATAGTGCCATTTCAGGTAATGATGAAAGCAGAGACCATCGAAGAGAGAAACACCATGTCGCGTCGATTACTGCAGCTTTATGTCGGATTGAGCCTGTACGGGCTGTCTACGGCGATGTTTATTCGGGCGGATCTGGGCGCCGATCCGTGGAACGTGTTCCATCTGGGGGTGGCAAAGCTGCTGGCGATGGATATCGGCACCATCATGATCCTCACCGGTGCGCTGGTGCTGCTGTTCTGGATCCCGTTGCGACAGCGCCCGGGCCTTGGCACCATCAGTAACGTGATTGTCATTGGGCTGGCCGCCGATGCGTGCCTGTCCCTGATCCCCACTCTTGATTCACTGCTGGCGCGCAGCGTGCTGCTGGCGGCAGCGGTGATCGTCAATGCGCTGGCGACTGGCATGTACATAGGTGCAGGCTTTGGTGCCGGACCGCGTGACGGCCTGATGACCGGGATCAATGCCCGTACCGGCTGGTCGGTGCGTAGCGTGCGCACGGCAATTGAAATCTCCGTTCTGCTGATTGGCTGGGCGTTGGGCGGCACGTTTGGCGTGGGAACCGTACTGTATGCGTTAAGCATTGGCCCACTGATCCAGATCTGCCTGCCGTGGTTTCGTCAGCGGCCGAAGGTGATCATCGCCCCAGAACCGGAACGCGTTGTCTGAATTTGCGAAGCGCTCACAAGCTTTGTGCGCCGGGGTGTGACAAAATAGTCGCATCCGTTATCGCAACGCAGACCCCATGAAAGCCATAACCCTTTACGACGTCGCCCGCCTGGCGGGCGTTTCTTATCAGACCGTTTCACGCGTCATTAACGATGCGGCGCATGTCTCCGCCCGTACCCGGGAAAAAGTGCAGCAGGCGATGGCTGAACTGCACTATGTTCCCAATCGCGGGGCTCAGCAGCTGGCGGGGAAACGCACCCGTACGCTGGGGCTTATCACTACCGATCTGGCCCTGCATGCGCCGTCGCAAATTGCCTCGGCGGTCAAATCCCGCGCGGGCGAACGCGGTGCGAGCGTCCTGATCTCAATGGTCGAACATCCCCAGCAGTGCCTGGCGGCAGTGCAGGAGCTGCTGGCGCAGCGGGTCGAGGGCTTACTGGTTAACGTGCCGCTGGAAGATAAGCAGGCAGAGGATCTGCAGGCGCAGGCCGGTTCGGTGCCGGTGTTATTTCTGGATGTCTCGCCCACCGCCCGGGTGCATAGCCTGGTGTTTGACGCACAGCAGGGGGCTACGCTTGGGGCGCAGCATCTGCTGGCGCTGGGCCATCAGCGGATCGCCCTGCTCGGCGGGCCGCAAAGTTCGGTCTCCGCGCGGGCGCGCCTTGCGGGCTGGCTGTCGGTTCTGAGTGCGGCGGGTGTGGAACCCTGCGCTGTTGCTCAGGGCGACTGGAGTGCCGCCTCGGGGTATGAAAAAGGCCATCAGCTGCTGGCGGCGGCCACGCTGCCTCAGGCCATTCTGGTGGCAAACGATCAAATGGCACTGGGCGTGATGCGCGCCTGTGCAGAGAAAGGGGTCGCCGTTCCCGGGCAGCTTTCGGTGGTCGGTTTTGACGACACCGCCGACAGCGCATGGTTTACCCCGCCGCTGACCACTGTCCGTCAGGCGTTTCGCGAAGCCGGACTGCGCAGCGTCGAGTGGCTGCTGGTCCGGCAGGGGCAAACCGAGCCCGCGCAGATGCAGATCCCGGTGATGCTGGTGGAGCGCCATTCCACGGCCCGCCACGGCGTGCCGCAGGGCAGCGAAGAGCTGGCCCAGCAGCTAAAATCCCTGGCGATCCTCGCCGAGCAGCTGGCGCGTCGCTAAGACTTTTGTGATCGTCATCGCTTTGCCGCGTTCTGCTGCTTTACCCTGCAACCCTGTCAGGGCATTGTAGAGAAAATTGTGAGCGCTTCGCAAAGAGGTAATTATGTCCCATCCTGCTCCGCTGACTCTCAGCGCCCTGATCACTCGCCGTGACTGGGAAAATCCCGGTGTCACCCAATGGAATCGACTCGCCGCGCATGCGCCGCTTAACAGCTGGCGTGAAGAGATAGCTGCGCGGGAAGAGGGCCGGACGCCTTCCACCCGCTCGCTAAATGGCGACTGGCAGTTCAGTTTCTTCAGCGCCCCGGAGCAGGTTCCCGACGGCTGGACGGTAGAAGACTGCGCGGATGCTGTCACGATGCCAGTGCCCTCTAACTGGCAAATGCAGGGCTTCGATACCCCGATCTACACCAACGTCACCTATCCAATCGCCGTTACGCCGCCGTTTGTTCCGGCCGAAAATCCCACCGGTTGTTACTCGCTCACATTCGATATGGACGCCAGCTGGCTGGAAAGCGGCCAGACGCGGCTGGTGTTTGAAGGTGTCAACTCGGCATTTTATCTCTGGTGCAACGGCCAGTGGGTGGGTTATTCCCAGGACAGCCGTCTGCCTGCGGAATTTGACGTCACGACCTTCCTGCGGTCGGGCAGCAACCGGCTGGCGGTGATGGTGCTGCGCTGGTGCGACGGCAGCTATCTTGAGGACCAGGACATGTGGCGGATGAGCGGAATATTCCGCGACGTGACCCTGCTGCATAAGCCTGACACCCACATCGCCGATTACCATGTCGTCACGGAACTCAATGCCGATTACGACCGCGCCCGGCTCCAACTGGGGCTGACCCTGGGTGGGACGGACTATGCAGACTGCAAGGTCGACTTTACGCTCTGGCGCGCCGGAGAGCGCGTCTCCAGCGTCACCGGACATCCAGGGTCGACGGTGGTCGATGAGCGCGGTAACTGGCAGGAGCGCGTCAATGTCTCGATGCCGGTGACTGAACCGGCCCTGTGGAGCGCCGAAACGCCGGAACTCTATCGCTTAACCATTGTGCTGCGCGATGGGCAGGATCAGGTACTTGACGTTGAAGCCTGCGACGTCGGTTTCCGTCAGGTCGAAATCAGTAACGGCCTGCTGAAACTCAACGGCAAACCGCTGCTGATCCGCGGGGTGAACCGTCATGAACACCATCCTGAGAACGGGCAGGTGATGGATGAAGCCACCATGCGCCGCGACATCGAGCTGATGAAGCAGCACAATTTTAACGCCGTGCGCTGCTCGCATTATCCGAATCACCCGCTCTGGTACCGGCTGTGCGACCGCTACGGGCTGTACGTCGTGGATGAGGCCAATATCGAAACGCACGGCATGGTGCCAATGAGCCGCCTGGCTGACGATCCGCGCTGGCTGCCGGCGATGAGCGAGCGCGTAACCCGTATGGTGCAACGTGACCGTAACCATCCGTCGATCATCATCTGGTCGCTGGGGAATGAATCGGGTCACGGCGCCAACCACGATGCCCTGTACCGCTGGGTGAAGACCACCGATCCGACGCGCCCGGTGCAGTACGAAGGAGGCGGTGCCAACACCGCCGCGACCGACATTGTTTGCCCAATGTATGCCCGCGTCGATCAGGATCAACCCTTCCCGGCGGTGCCGAAATGGTCGATTAAAAAGTGGATCGGCATGCCGGATGAAACGCGCCCGCTGATCCTCTGTGAGTACGCCCACGCAA
This sequence comes from Silvania sp., assembly GCF_051656365.1. NCBI lineage: Bacteria > Pseudomonadati > Pseudomonadota > Gammaproteobacteria > Enterobacterales > Enterobacteriaceae > Silvania > Silvania sp. Next base: position 24,616 of record NZ_JBOGBT010000063.1, read on the forward strand.
TGGGCAATAGCTTTGGTGGCTTCGCCAGTTACTGGCAGGCCTTCCGTAAACACCCGCGCCTGCAGGGCGGGTTCGTCTGGGACTGGGTTGACCAGGCACTGACGAAGCACGATGAGCAGGGTAATCCGTTCTGGGCCTACGGCGGTGATTTTGGTGATACCCCTAATGACCGGCAGTTTTGTCTGAACGGGCTGGTTTTCCCGGATCGCACGCCGCATCCTGCCCTGTTTGAGGCCCAGCGCGCGCAGCAATTCTTTACCTTTACGCTGCAGAGCCACTCGCCGCTGGTCGTCGAGGTGCACAGCGATTATCTGTTCCGCCCGACGGACAACGAGCAGCTGCGCTGGTCTGTGGTTCGTGAAGGGGAGGTGCTGGCAACGGGCGAGACGGTACTTGATATCGCGCCACAGGGCGTTCAGCGGCTGGCGATCACCCTGCCACAGTGGGATGCCGCACCGGGTGAGGTTTGGCTGAATGTGGAAGTCTGGCAGCCGGCGGCCACGCCGTGGTCCGCGGAAAACCATCTGTGCGCCTGGGACCAATGGTCGCTGCCTGCGCCATTAACGATCGCCCCGCCGACGCCAGCGGGAGAAACGCCGCAGCTGAAGGAAGAGAGCGATGGGCTGGTGGTCACGCATCAGCAGCAGCGCTGGGCGTTTAGCCGCATTAGCGGAAACCTGACTCAGTGGTGGCGAGCGGGCGAGGCGACGCTGCTGTCGCCGCTCTGCGATAACTTTACCCGCGCCCCGCTGGATAACGATATCGGCGTCAGCGAAGCCACGCGCATCGACCCGAACGCCTGGGTGGAGCGCTGGAAGGCGGCGGGGATGTACAACCTGACACCGCGTCTGCTGCAGTGCGACGCTGAACAGCTGGCGCAGGCAGTGACTATCGTTACCCTGCATGCCTGGGAGCACGAGGGCCAGGTGCTGTTCCTGAGCCGTAAATGCTGGCGTATTGATAGCCTCGGGGTGCTGCACGGCGACGTGGAGGTGCAGGTGGCAAGTGATATGCCTGAACCGGCACGCATCGGCCTGAGCTGCCAGCTGGCGCACGCGCCACAAACGGTAAGCTGGTGTGGATTGGGGCCGTATGAGAACTACCCTGACCGTAAGCTGGCCGCCCGTCAGGGACGTTGGGAACTGCCGTTGGCAGAATTGCACACGCCGTATATTTTCCCCACGGAAAATGGCCTGCGCTGTGATACCCATGCTCTGAACATCGGTCACCACCAGCTGCGCGGTGATTTCCACTTCGGCGTAAGCCGCTATAGCCAGACGCAGCTGCGTGAGACAACCCATCACCATCTGCTGCGCGAAGAGCCCGGCTGCTGGCTGAATGTGGATGCGTTCCATATGGGCATCGGGGGCGATGACTCGTGGAGTCCCAGCGTGTCGCCGGAGTTCATCCTGCAGAATAAGAGGCTGCATTACACCTTTAGCTGGCAGCAGAACTAAACTTAATCGGCTGAGGCGGCTGCACCATGTGGCCGCACATTCACTTCGGAGGTTTATCTGATGAAGTATGTCGATGGTTTTGTGGTGGCCGTTCCCGCACAAAATAAGGAGGCTTATCGCGAGATGGCTGCGAAAGCCGCGCCGCTGTTTAAAGAGTTTGGCGCGCTGCGTATTGTTGAGTGTTGGGCAGATGACGTGCCCGACGGCAAATTAACTGACTTTCGTATGGCCGTGAAAGCGGAAGAGGGCGAAGAGGTGGTTTTTAGCTGGATCGAATACCCGTCGAAAGCGGTTCGCGATGAGGCGAATCAGAAGATGATGAACGATCCCAGAATGAAAGCCTTTGGTGAATCGATGCCGTTTGATGGCAAACGGATGATCTACGGCGGCTTCTCTCCCCTGCTCGACGAGTAAGCGTCAATCCCGGCGGCCATCAGGCCGTCGGGTACGTTATGTTTCCGGCTCGAAGTTGTTTTCAGCCCACTGGATAAAAGCCTCTTTCGGCAGGGCCTTACTGTACAGCCAACCCTGTCCGTACTGCACCCCGTGGCGCCGCAACCACGCCAGCTGGCCTGTAGTTTCCACGCCTTCTGCCACCATCGCCAGATTCAATGATTTGGCCATCTCAATAATATGTGGGGTGACGTTTTTATATTCCACGGCGTCAACAAATGACTTATCGATCTTCAGGGTATCCACATCCAGATCCTGCAAATAGCTGAGGCTGGAGTACCCGGTTCCGAAATCATCAATATAGACAGAATGGCCCGCACGCCGGAAACCGGCAATTGCCGGGGCGCTTACGGCAGGATCAGCAAAACCGCGCTCGGTAAGTTCCAGCGCAATCTGTGAAGGCGACAGCTGCCAGTGATTGAGCAGACGGCTTAACTGCGGGGGCACGGCGCCAGAGAGTAAATCCGCCGGGGCAAGGTTAATCGAAATATGCTGGTCGGGATGCTGGCGCAGCCACGCCCCCATATCTTCAAACACCTTTTCAATGATAAGCGCCGTCAGCTGAGGCGTCAGGCCCGTTTGCTCAGCAAGTGTGATGAAAACATCCGGAGACAGGTAACTGCCGTCTGGCTGTCGCCAGCGGGCCAGCGCCTCGGCCCCCACCATTCTGCCGCTGCTTAAGGCGACAATAGGCTGGAAATAGACCTGCAGCTCCCGGGCATTGATGGCATCCAGCAACTGGTGCCGTGGCGATTGTAGCCGCCGCAGAATACGCAGGACGAACCAGGCCGACACCAGGCTGAGTAATATCCCGATGGGTAGCCAGAAGAAAAGCTGGTGGTGCCAGCTCTCTTTTAACGGCGTCATGGAGGCCCATGCCACAATGGAAAACCCCAGTTCGGGCACGTTGCGGATGCTATACATCATGCCGTTATGCTGAAGATGACTGTTGCCTTCCTGCTGCAGTTGATGAAAAACCTGCATATCCAGATTGCCGCTGCTGGCGAAAATAATGTTATGAAGGGTACCGACCAGCGCAGCGTGAATCGGCCAGGCACCAAAGGGAATCACGTCTATCATCGAGGCCGGATCGATCATCACGAGGTACTGCTGTGTGCCAATCGCCGCCATATAGCGATCGAGGCCCAAATCGTTTTGCGCAGTCACCCATGCCCGGTAGCCGTCGGGTGTGACGCGGATTGGCGGTGGTAACGAGGCGGCGTGACTCACTTGTTCCAGCGAGGAACAGAGCGGTTTCAGATCGTCGATATAAATCACTTCCTGGACGTAGCGCCATGAAATCGCGGTGCGGCGCATGGTCATGGTGTGTTCCCGACTGCAGGGGATGCCTTTGAACGTTTCCATCTGCGCCAGGGCAGACTTCGCCTGCTCAAACACTCTGTCGGTACGGATCTGTACGCGCGACGAGTAACTCTCCAGATCGGAAAAAAACGTCTCCTCCGCATTACGGTGCGCCAGCCACACGCTCAGGCAAACAGGAATGAGTACTGACGCGATCAGTACGCAGGTCACCAGGCCCACCAGTTGTCGGGTTGTCATGCTCCTGTTTCCTTTTTAAAACGCCGGGAAAGGGCGGCGCGGAAGCTAATGACCATTAAGTGAAAAAGCCTGTTAAGCATAGCGGTATAGGATAGCGCTTACCTTGATTGTATTCACAGGGAAACATCCTGCACGCCTTCAGCAGGGTTGTTTTTCACACGACGCTCGGATATGCTAATTGTTATGTTATAACAAAACACTCAACGCACGGTATTCGACACGAGGTGAGATATGCAGGTTCTTAATTCTTTGCGCAGCGCCAAACAGCGTCACCCTGATTGCCAGATAGTAAAACGTAAGGGACGGCTGTATGTAATATGTAAATCCAATCCGCGCTTTAAGGCCGTACAGGGAAGAAAGAAGAGACGTTAATCGGGCCGGGGAGAGGGATCGCGCTTGCTGCTGGCAGTGACCCTGCTGGCAGCAAGCCGGTAACGCGGCTTAGCTTGCCGTGCGGGACAGGGTGAAAACGTCGTAAAATGAGAGTTCGCCTTTGGTGGCGACCATCTTCTGTAATTTTTCTTTTTCCTGCGCGTTCACTGCCGGGGAATGCAAAATGCTGTCGATCAGCTGACCCGGGACAAAACGGGTGTTGTACCATTCGCCGTTGTAGCAGACGCGAAAATCGAGCACATCAATATCTTCGTAGCGATAACGTGGATTAACGTCGAAAAAGAAGAAGGCATTAAACACCACAAACAGTACAACCAGCAGCCAGACGGAATCGATCAGGGTTTCTGACAGCAGCATCACCGCCAGCGTGGCCAGCAAGGCAGCGTACATGGCCAAAAACAGACCGGGATGTTTGCGAATAAAACTGATGCTAAAGCGTGGCTTGTTGTCGCGCTTTTCGCGAACGTTAAGGTCATTGATGGTTTCGGTAAGCAGGCGTTGTATCTCGGTCATCTTCTGCCTTTCAGGATAGTAACGAATAAACACGGGGATCCGTGCATTTTAAGTGACCATTTTGTTTGAAAAAAGTAACAGTTGCGCTAAGAAAAATCATAACAGTTGCCGGTATCAGGCAAGAAATCTGAGGTGGGCTGGTTTGGCGAACTGACGCCCTGGGGCGATAACCTTCGCCCACCCGGGTAAGAACCTGCTAACCACTCAGCGTGTGTCGCAGTTAAAAGCATGAGAATAAAACCGGAAAAGTTAGCCTGGCTGTTGCGGATGTCTGACCAGCAGGATCAACGTATAAATTTCCACACTGCCGTCGGGATTTTATCGTACAGCTTATTCATTGTAAGTTCGGCCAGACGATGATCCGCTGCTGAATAAAAGACCGCAAGCTCATTATCAGAAAGCTCATATTTATTTTTTTCAATGACACGTTCCAGGGTATCAATTGACTGACAACGTCGCAAACGCATCAAATAATCGATTTTTGTTAAGGGTTTATCGGACATAAATTCACCTAATTGTTTGTAATAGTTTTAGCTGGAGAAGCGAGTGGGTTAGCTCTGCTTGCAGTGACAAAACAACGAAAAAGCCGATTACCCGATTTACGCCATTTTTGCAAATCCTGCGCGTTAATGCCGTAGCTACTGAATAACATAAAAGTGTCATCCAGGTATTCGTCAATTTGCTCAATCATCTTATTATCTTCGTTATACTTAATTTTATAATTAAGCGCGAAGGTCGCTATATGCTCAATCAACTCGTTTAACTGCAAATTAATGGCAGAGGTTGGATCGTTTACCCAGCCATGGTTGCTTTCATCGAGGTTGGAAAGGCAGTCATGGTACAAGGATTCACAAAGGAATTTCAACTGTGCAATATCTTGCCTTTTGGGCGAGTATTCGTCCATAGCGCATCCCCTTCTGAGTGATTTTTTACTCACCGAACCGCGTTGTCGGGATGGGTACAACTGACTTACGTCAATGACGACTGCGACTTGTGTTTACGCTGTTGTCTTTAACTATAATCTACTCTGAAACGGATTTCACCGCGCTATTACGAAAAATTACAATTACGCAGCACATTACGCATTTTTCAGACTGAGCGGCTTTATTTTAACTTCTCGCCGGCACCCAAAAAACACCAGGAATTGTCTTAATAACTCAGATGCTACGCAACAATTTGAGAATTTCTGTAAGCGTATTCACTTAATTATGAGAAGCGGTATAACAGTGGCATAAAATATATAAGTCGCCAATAAGCTTATTTTATGATTTTCAATTGCGAAAAAAAAGGCCGCAAACGCGGCCTTTTTAACAGTTAAAGCAAAACCAATCACATTACACCGGGTGATTGTGCTCGATATCGTCGTTCTTACGGCTGAAGCGGCGACGAACCACCACAAAGAACACCGGAACGAAGAAGATAGCCAGCACGGTCGCGGTCACCATCCCGCCCATTACGCCCGTACCTACGGCGTTCTGCGCACCGGAGCCGGCACCGGAGCTGATAACCAGCGGCATAACCCCGAGGATAAACGCCAGTGAAGTCATCAGAATCGGACGCAGACGCATACGGACAGCATCCAGCGTCGCTTCAATCAGACCTTTGCCCTCTTTATCCATCAGATCTTTGGCGAATTCGACGATTAAAATCGCGTTCTTCGCCGACAACCCAATGGTTGTGAGCAGGCCCACCTGGAAGTAAACGTCATTCGTCAGGCTGCGGAATGTGGCCGCCAGCAGGGCACCGATGACCCCCAGTGGCACAACCAGCATAACGGAGAACGGAATCGACCAGCTCTCATACAGCGCTGCCAGACACAGGAACACAACAATCAGCGAAATGGCGTACAGGGCAGGGGCCTGGTTGCCGGACAGACGTTCCTGATAGGACATCCCCGTCCAGTCATAACCGATACCGGATGGCAGTTTACGCGCCAGTTCTTCCATCATATTCATGGCTTCACCGGTACTTCTTCCTGGCGCTGCCTGACCCAGAATCTCCATTGATGGCAGACCATTGTAACGTTCCAGACGCGGTGAACCGTATTCCCAGTGTGAGGTAGAGAACGCGGAGAATGGCACCATCTGCCCGTTACTGCCGCGAACATACCAGCTGTTGATATCGTTCGGCAGCATACGATACTGCGCTTCGGACATGACGTACACTTTCTTCACACGACCGCGGTCGATGAAGTCGTTGACGTAGCTACCGCCCCAGGCTGCGCCCAGAGTGGTATTGATGTCGCTGATCGATACGCCCAGCGCCTGGGCTTTTTCCTGATCGATATCGACTTTGTACTGCGGCGTATCTTCCAGGCCGTTCGGACGTACACCCACCAGCAGATCCGGATGTTTGGCCACTTCACCAAACAGCTGGTTACGCGCCTGAGTCAGTTTTTCATGGCCCAGACCACCCTGGTCGATCAGCTGGAAGTCAAAGCCGGTTGCCGTACCCAGTTCAACAATTGCTGGCAGGTTAAAGGCGAACACCATCGCATCTTTAATCTGCGAGAAGGTGCCCATCGCGCGGCCAGTAATGGCTTCAACTTTGTTCTCTTCGCCAGGGCGTTCACTCCAGTCTTTCAGAGAGACGAAGGCGATACCGGTGTTCTGACCACGACCCGCAAAGCCGAAGCCGTTAACCGCAAACACCGATTCAACGTTGGCTTTCTCTTTGGTGAGGTAGTAATCCGTCACTTCATCCAGCACCTTCTGGGTACGCTCTTGCGATGCACCCGCTGGCAACTGCGCCATCGTCAGGAAGACGCCCTGATCTTCGTCCGGCAGGAACGAGCTTGGTAGACGCACGAACAGATACGCCATGCCGACCACGATGATGATGTAGAGCAGCAGATAACGGCCGGTGCTGCGCAGGATGTTACCCACGCTGTCGGTGTAGTGATGCGTACTCTTATCGAACATGCGGTTAAACCAGCCGAAGAAACCGGTGGTAGCACCGTGGCTGCCTTTCGAGACCGGTTTCAGCATGGTGGCGCACAGTGCCGGGGTCAGGATCAGTGCGACCAGCACCGACAGGGCCATCGCCGATACGATAGTGATGGAGAACTGGCGGTAAATCGCACCGGTGGAGCCCCCGAAGAAGGCCATCGGGATAAATACCGCTGACAGCACCATCGCGATACCGACCAGCGCACCCTGGATTTGTCCCATCGATTTACGGGTCGCTTCCTTCGGCGGCAGCCCCTCTTCGGACATCACACGCTCGACGTTTTCTACCACCACAATGGCGTCATCTACGAGCAGGCCTATCGCCAGCACCATGCCGAACATCGTCAGGGTGTTTATTGAGAAGCCGAAGGCCGACAGGATAGCAAAGGTCCCTAACAGAACGACCGGAACGGCGATGGTTGGAATCAGCGTCGCACGGAAGTTTTGCAGGAACAGATACATCACCAGGAAGACCAGGATGATTGCTTCGACCAGCGTTTTGATTACTTCGTGAATGGAGATTTTCACGAACGGCGTGGTGTCATACGGGTAAACGATTTTCAGGCCTGATGGGAAGAACGGTTTCATCTTCTCCAGTTCAGCACGGATCGCTGTCGCCGTATCCAGGGCATTAGCGCCCGTTGCCAGTTTAATCCCCAGACCGGAAGCCGGCTGGCCGTTAAACTTGGCGACTACGTCGTAGTTTTCCCCACCCAGCTCAACCTTCGCAACATCGCGCAGGCGAACCTGTGAACCGTCCGGGTTCACTTTCAGCATAATTTTACTGAACTCATCTGCCGAGGTCAGACGGGTCTGGGCAATGATCGAGGCGTTCAGCTGCTGGCCTTTCACCGGCGGCGTGCCGCCTAACTGACCGGCTGCCACCTGGGCGTTCTGCGCTTTAATGGCGTTGATCACATCAACCGGGGTCAGCTGGAAGTTGTTCAGTTTGTTCGGGTCCATCCAGATACGCATTGCGTACTGAGAACCGAACAGCTGCACGTCACCCACACCAGAAGTACGGCTGATCGCATCCTTCATGTTGGCGCCCACGTAGTCGGAAATATCCTCCTGCGTCATGGTGCCGTTGGTGTTGATAACGCCAACAACCATCAGGAAGCTACTGGAGGATTTCTCCACGCTTACGCCCTGCTGTTGTACTTCCTGCGGCAGTAAAGGCATTGCCAGCTGCAGTTTGTTCTGCACCTGAACCTGCGCGATGTCCGCATCCGTACCGGACTGGAAGGTCAGCGTAATCTGTACTGTACCGGTGGAGTCACTGTTGGAGGACATGTACATCAGGTTATCGATACCGTTCATGTTCTGTTCGATAACCTGAGTGACGGTGTCCTGCACCGTTTTTGCATCAGCCCCAGGGTAGGTTGCGGCGATTGAAATAGCTGGCGGCGCAATCGTTGGATATTGCGCAACTGGCAGCTTCAGGATCGCAAGTCCCCCGGCTAGCATGATAATGATGGCGATCACCCACGCAAAAATGGGGCGATCGATAAAGAAATTAGGCATGTCTTAACGGCTCCTGTTTAAGTTAAGACTTAGGTTGTTCTGACTGACCGTTCGCTGAAGCTTGCTGCTGGTTGTCAGAGGTAACCTCTTGCGCTTTGACCTGGGCGCCCGGGCGAACTTTTTGTAATCCGGTAATGATGACGCGATCGCCATCTTTCAGACCATCGGTCACTAACCATTTATCGCCAATCGCCTGGGTTGCCGTGATCTGGCGAACTTCGACTTTATCTTCAGCGCCGATCACCATGGCGCTGGCTTCGCCACGCGGTGTACGGGTGACACCCTGCTGAGGAACCAGCAGTGCGGTTGGGTTCGTCCCTTCTTCGAGGCTGGCGCGAACAAACATACCTGGCAGCAGCGTATGATCCGGATTCGGGAAGATCGCGCGTAAGGTAATGGAGCCGGTCGTCTGATCGACAGTAACGTCGGAGAACTCAAGGCTGCCCGCTTGTGGGAACTTGATGCCATCGCTGGTGACCAGTTCCACTTTCGCTTTACCGTTCTCCTGCTTCAGCTTACCGCTCTCCAGCTCCTGCTTCAGACGCAGGAAATCGTTGCTGGACTGGGTCACGTCAACGTAAATCGGGTCCAACTGCTGCACGGTTGCCAGCGCGTTGGTCTGGCCGTTTTGCACCAGCGCACCCTCGGTAACGGACGATTTACCAATGCGGCCACTAATTGGCGAGGTCACTTTGGTATAGGCCAGGTTAATACGTGCGGTTTCAACTGCGGCTTTCGCTGCGGTAACGGCAGCGTTAGCCTGCTGAGCATCGGCCTGAGCACTATCGTATTCCTGTTGGCTGATGTATTGCGTACCCAACAGTTTTTGATAGCGGTTAACCGTCAACTGCGCAATCTTTGCCGCCGCCTGGGCTTTAGCCAGATCGCCTTTCGCACTTTCATACGCGGCTTGATAGGTTGCTGGATCAATCTGATACAGGGAGTCGCCCGCTTTAACATCGCCACCTTCGGTGAAGTTACGTTTCAGGATGATGCCACTCACCTGAGGACGCACTTCCGCGATGCGGTAAGCGCTGGTACGGCCGGGTAATTCTGTCGTTATCTGGAGAGGTTCGGTTTTGAGCGTTACAACGCCAACTTCTGGCACCTGCTGCGCTCCTTGTTGAGCCTGTTTCTCGTCACATCCTGTAAGCGCTAAGCTGCCTGAGAGCATCAGAACGATCGCCAGAGGCGTTAACCCTCTGTTTTTGTTCATATGTAAACCTCGAGTTTCCGATTTCAAATTGATCAATGGATCAAAAGTCCACAAACCCATTGCTGCGTTTAAATTATGGTCGTGCTATGGTACATACATTCATAAATGTATGTAAATCTGACTCCCGTAAATTCACCCACGTATGGCACGAAAAACCAAACAACAAGCACTTGAGACACGCCAGCACATTCTTGATGTTGCTATGCGCTTGTTTTCGCAACAGGGTGTCTCTTCGACCTCACTGGCACAGATTGCTCAGGCTGCTGGCGTAACCCGCGGTGCGATTTATTGGCATTTCAAAAATAAGTCTGATTTATTTAGTGAAATTTGGGAGCTGTCAGAATCCAGTCTTGGGGATCTCGAGACTGAGTATCGGGCAAAATTCCCTGACGATCCACTCTCAGTTTTGAGAGAAATTCTGGTCTATATCCTTGAGGCGACTGTTATTGAAGAGCGCCGCCGTCTGATGATGGAGATTATTTTCCACAAATGCGAGTTTGTCGGAGAGATGGCGATCGTGCAACAGGCGCAGCGCAGTTTATGTCTGGAAAGTTACGATCGTATTGAACAAACGTTGATGCACTGTATAAAAGCCAGGATGCTGCCGGCCAATTTGCTCACCCGCCGCGCGGCGATCCTGATGCGCAGCTATATCTCCGGCATTATGGAAAACTGGCTGTTTGCCCCGCAGTCGTTCGATCTGCACCGCGAAGCCCGCGACTACGTGGCTATCCTGCTTGAAATGTATCAGCTTTGCCCAACCCTGCGCGCCCCGTCCGATTCGCCCTCTGCCTGATAGCCCAGGAATTATCCTGGACCCAACAGTTGATGCTATTTTGCACCTGGCCGCCGTGATATTCTTCACGCCGGTCTCTTTGGTCATTCATCACACAAATTACTTATAACTATGTCGCACACCACACACAGACAGCATCCTATATTTATTCTTATTTTTCTCTTTTTTCTCAGTTTTATGGCGGTGCCTGCCGCGTTTGCCCGTGCTGATAATGCCAATGACACGCCAACGCGTGCAGATGTGCAAACCCAGCTCGATGCGCTGAGCAAACAAAAAGAGCTTAATCCCCAGGATAAACTGATTCAGCAGGATCTGACAGAGACCCTGGAAACGCTCGATAAGCTTGAGCGCATCAAAGCCGAAACCACCCAGCTGCGCCAGAGAGTGGCGCAGGCGCCCGAAGCCATGCGTAAGGCAACTGATAGCCTGAGCGCCCTGGGTGATGTGGATAACGACGATGAAACGCGCAAAACGCTGGCAACACTGTCGCTACGCCAGCTCGAATCGCGGGTGACGCAGGTGCTGGATGATCTGCAAAACGCACAAAGCGATCTTGCGACCTACAACAGCCAACTGGTCTCTCTGCAAACGCAGCCCGAGCGCGTGCAGAATGCGATGTACACCGCGTCTCAACAGCTGCAGCAGATCCGTAACCGTCTGAATGGCACCTCTGCGGGCGAAGCCGCCCTGCGCCCGACCCAGCAAACGCTCCTGCTCACTCAGCAACTGCTGCTTAACGCGCAAATTGACCAGCAGCGTAAGAGCCTGGAAGGCAATACCGTGCTGCAGGATACCCTGCAAAAACAGCGCGATTATGTCACCGCCAATATCAACCGCCTTGAGCACCAGCTGCAGCTGCTGCAGGAAGCGGTCAACAGCAAGCGGCTTACCCTGACGGAGAAAACCGCGCAGGAGGCCGTTAACCCGGACGAAACCGCGCGTATTCAGCAAAATCCACTGGTAAAGCAAGAGCTGGACGTTAACCATCAGCTTAGCCAACGTTTGATTACGGCGACAGAAAACGGCAACACCTTGGTTCAGCAGAACATCAAGGTCAAAAACTGGCTGGATCGTGCTCTGCAGTCTGAACGCAATATTAAAGAGCAGATCGCGGTGCTGAAAGGCAGCCTGCTGCTGTCCCGTATCCTGTATCAACAGCAGCAGATATTACCTTCTGCCGATGAGCTGGAGGATATGACCAACCGCATCGCGGACTTGCGTCTTGAACAGTTTGAGGTCAACCAGCAGCGCGACGAGATGTTCCAGAGCGATGCCTTTGTCGCCAAAGTAGAAGAAGGGCACGCCAGCGATGTGAATGATGAAGTCCACGATGCGCTGTTGCAGGTGGTGGATATGCGTCGTGAGCTGCTGGATCAGCTGAACAAACAGCTCGGCAACCAGCTGATGATGGCCATCAACCTGCAGATCAACCAGCAGCAACTGGTGAGCGTTTCCAAAAGCCTGCAGGAGATCCTGACCCAGCAAATCTTCTGGGTTAACAGCAACAAACCGATGGACTGGGACTGGATTAAATCCTTCCCGGGTATGCTGAAAGACCAGATTAAAGCGATGAAAATCACCGTTAACTGGGAAAAAGCAGGCCCTGCGGTGGCAATTGCGTTCCTGGCCGGTTTGCCGCTGCTGCTGATTGCTGGCCTGATCCGCTGGCGTCTCGGCTGGTTGCGAAAGTACCAGGCGAAGCTGGCAAATGAAGTGGGGCAGTTGCGTAACGACAGTCAGCTTCATACCCCGAAAGCCATCCTTATCGATCTGATCCGCGCCATGCCGGTGTGCCTGCTGATACTGGCGGCGGGGCTGATCCTGCTGACCATGCAGCTCAACATCAGCGATCTGCTGTGGGCCTTCAGCAAGAAGCTGGCACTGTTCTGGCTGGTCTTCGGCCTGTGCTGGAAAGTGCTGGAAAAAGACGGCGTGGCGGTAAGCCACTTCAATATGCCTGCCCAACTGACCAGCCACTGGCGGCGCCAGATTGTGCGCGTCAGCCTGGCGCTATTGCCGCTTCACTTCTGGTCGGTGGTGTCGGAACTTTCTCCGCTGCATCTGATGGACGACGTTCTGGGGCAGTTTGTCATCCTGCTGAACCTGCTGCTGATTAGCGTCCTGATGTGGCCGATGTGCCGCGACAGCTGGCGTGATAAAGAGTCCCATACCATCCGCCTGGCGACGGTGACTATCCTGTCAATCATTCCGCTGGCGCTGATGATCCTGACGGCAACGGGCTATTTCTATACCACGTTACGCCTGTCGGGCCGCTGGATTGAAACCGTCTACCTGGTGATCATCTGGAACCTGCTGTACCAGACCGTACTGCGCGGCCTGAGCGTGGCGGCCCGTCGTATTGCCTACCGCCGTGCGCTCGCGCGTCGGCAGAATATGGTGAAAGAGGGGGCAGAAGGCGCAGAGCCGCAGGAAGAGCCAACCATCGCCCTGGAGCAGGTTAACCAGCAGACGCTGCGTATTACCATGCTGGTAATGGTAGCGTTATTTGGCGTGCTGTTCTGGGCTATCTGGTCTGATTTAATCACCGTTTTTGCCTATCTCGACAGTATTACCCTGTGGCACTACAACGGCACCGAAGCGGGCGCCGCGGTGGTGAAAAACGTCACTATGGGGAGCCTGCTGTTCGCGCTGGTCTCGTCGATGGTCGCCTGGGCGTTGATCCGCAACTTACCGGGCCTGCTGGAAGTGCTGGTGCTTTCACGCCTGAACATGCGTCAGGGGGCATCCTACGCCATTACCACCATCCTCAACTATGTGATTCTGGTGACGGGCGCGATGACCGTTTTCGGCTCACTCGGGGTCTCCTGGGATAAACTGCAGTGGCTGGCCGCGGCGCTGTCGGTCGGCCTTGGTTTTGGCTTGCAGGAGATCTTCGGTAACTTCGTCTCCGGTCTGATTATCCTGTTCGAACGTCCGGTGCGAATCGGCGATACGGTGACCATCGGAACCTTCTCCGGGACCGTCAGCAAGATCCGCATCCGTGCGACCACCATCACTGACTTCGATCGTAAAGAGGTGATCATCCCGAACAAAGCATTCGTGACCGAGCGCCTGATCAACTGGTCGCTCTCCGATACCATCACCCGCGTGGTGATCCGTCTCGGCGTGGCCTACGGTTCCGATCTGGATAAAGTGAAAAAAATCCTGCTGCAGGCGGCAAGTGAGCATCCAAAGGTGATGCACGATCCGGAACCGGCGGTGTTCTTCACCACCTTCGGGCCGAGCACCTTAGATCATGAGCTGCGACTGTACGTGCGTGAACTGCGCGATCGCAGCTACACGGTGGACGAGCTGAACCGCACCATCGAGCGTCTGTGCCGTGAAAACGACATTAACATCGCCTTTAACCAGCTTGAAGTTCACCTGCGCAATGAAAAGGGTGACGAGCATACGGAAGTGAAGCGCGAGGTTAAGGGCGACGACCCTCACCCTAACCCTCTCCCTTAAAGGGAGAGGGAACCGTCTGGAGCAGGCTGAAAAATTATCACCGGTCTGCTTTTCTCCCTCTCCCTTTTAGGGAGAGGGCAGGGGTGAGGGGAGTTTCCCTTCAAAATCCCGCTTCACAATATCCAGCGCTTTCAATACCGTCTCGGCCGGTAAATCGTGGTTTTCCAGCAGCATAATTAAATCGACGGCCAGCTTGACCTCGTCCGGGGCATTTTCCAGTGACATCATGTTCTCCAGTTAACGGGTCATACGCGCAATCACGCGCTCAATATCATCCAGTGCTTTACGGCAGCGTTCAAGGCGGCCGTCGAGGGCGGTGATTTCACGCATCAGTCGCTGCTGCTCTTCCAAGGTGTCGGTCTGGTTCAGCTTCATCTGGCGTTCCTCTTTCATTTCACCTAGCCGACGTTCAAACTCCTGATGCTCCAGGCGCTTGCGCTGCCATTTTGTTGCCCCCGCAGAGGCGCTGTCCCAGAGGCGCAGCGGCCAGGCAGCGATCTCCCGGTGCAGGGCGGCAATCTGCTCTGCCAGATGGGTCGCCAGCCAGGCGACCTGCTCAGTCTGCGCTTTTTCTACCGCGTGGCCCAGTTCATCAAGATTGTGCTGGGCTTCATCCAGATAATCTTTCATTACGGTGCTGCGGGTGCGGAACAGCTGCCGGTCAAAACGCGGCTTCAGGGTTGCGTGCTGCATCAACGGGGCGGCCTGCGTTCGCAGGGCCGTCAGCTGATTTTGCAGCGTCTGTAAAAGCAAGGCTGTTTTCAATCCGCTCTCCAGTGGTACAGTAGCCGTTCAGTTTGATAACGATTCGCATTATGCAGCGTACTATTTTAATCATCATTGGCTGGCTTGCGGTAGTGCTTGGCACGCTGGGCGTCGTATTGCCCCTTCTGCCGACCACGCCCTTCATCCTGCTGGCGGCCTGGTGCTTTGCCCGCTCGTCGCCGCGTTTTCACCACTGGCTGGTGCATCGCTCGTGGTTTGGCGGTTATCTGCGCCACTGGCAGCAGTACCGGGCCATGCCGCCCGGGGCCAAGCCGCGCGCGATTGCGCTGATCCTCGTGACCTTCGCCATCTCATTATGGCTGGTTCACATCCTGTGGGTGCGGATACTGCTGCTGGTGTGCCTTGGCTGCCTGCTGATTTTCATGTGGCGTATCCCGGTGGTTGATGAAAAGCAACAAAAGTCATAATCCGCAGAATGGCTGTTGCAATTCTCGTGCGCAGCCAGTAAATTCGACCGTTTTCGAGCACGGGTGCGGCTGGTTAAAGGTTAAACAAATGTTACTTTGACCCAACCGTTATGCGCTCCGTGAGCAACACCGTTTTCATCAGGCACACACTTATGACCGCAACTGCGCAGCAGCTTGAATATCTTAAAAACAGCATCAAAAGCATCCAGGATTATCCGAAGCCGGGTATTCTTTTCCGCGATGTCACCAGCTTGCTGGAAGACCCGAAAGCGTATGCTCTCAGCATTGAATTGCTGGTTGAGCGTTATAAGGACGCCGGGATCACCAAAGTGGTTGGCACCGAAGCGCGTGGCTTCCTGTTTGGGGCGCCGGTAGCGCTGGCAATGGGTGTCGGTTTTGTGCCGGTGCGCAAGCCGCGTAAACTGCCGCGTGAAACCATCGCAGAAAGCTACGAGCTGGAATACGGCACCGATCAGCTGGAGATCCACATCGATGCGATCCAGCCTGGCGATAAAGTGCTGGTGGTTGACGATCTGCTGGCAACGGGCGGCACCATTGAAGCCACCGTTAAGCTGATCCGGCGTCTGGGTGGCGAAGTGACCGACGCGGCCTTCATCATTAACCTGTTCGATCTGGGCGGCGAACAGCGCCTGGAAAAACAGGGCATCACCAGCTACAGCCTCGTGCCTTTCCCGGGACATTAATCCCCCTCCCACAACCTCGCCCAACGGGTGAGGTTGTGTTAGCATTACCCCCTGATTATCCACCTTCCAGCGTTGCAGAGCCCGCCCATGAGTTATCAGGTGTTAGCCCGAAAATGGCGACCCCAAACCTTTGCTGACGTTGTCGGCCAGGAACATGTGCTGACCGCCCTGGCGAACGGCTTATCGCTAGGACGTATCCATCACGCTTATCTTTTTTCCGGCACCCGTGGCGTCGGTAAAACCTCTATTGCCCGTTTGCTGGCGAAAGGCCTTAACTGCGAAAGCGGGATCACCGCGACGCCGTGTGGCGTGTGTGACAACTGCCGTGAAATCGAGCAGGGGCGCTTTGTCGATCTGATTGAGATCGATGCCGCCTCACGCACCAAAGTCGAAGATACCCGCGATCTGCTGGATAATGTCCAGTACGCGCCGGCACGCGGCCGCTTTAAGGTCTATCTGATCGACGAAGTGCACATGCTGTCCCGCCACAGCTTTAATGCCCTGCTGAAAACGCTGGAAGAGCCGCCTGCGCACGTTAAATTCCTGTTGGCGACAACCGATCCGCAAAAGCTGCCGGTCACCATTTTATCCCGCTGCCTGCAGTTCCATCTGAAGGCGCTGGACGTCGGGCAGATCCGCGATCAGCTCGAGCATATTCTTAATGAAGAGCAGGTGACGCACGAGCCGCGTGCCCTGCAGCTACTGGCCCGTGCGGCCGATGGCAGCCTGCGCGATGCGCTCAGCCTCACCGATCAGGCGATTGCCAGCGGTGACGGTGTGCTCTCTACGCTTGCGGTCAGCACTATGCTTGGCACCCTGGATGACGATCAGGCGCTGTCGCTGATTGAGGCGGTGGTCGAGGCCAACGGCGAGCGCGTGATGACGTTAGTGGATGCTGCAGCCTCACGCGGCATCGAGTGGGAAGCTCTGCTGGTTGAGATGCTGAGCCTGCTGCACCGTATTGCTATGGTACAGCTCTCGCCGGCAGCACTCGGTGCCGATATGGCCGCGATTGAACAGCGGATGCGCGAGCTGGCGCGAACCATTCCACCAACGGATGTGCAACTCTACTATCAAACCTTATTGATGGGTCGCAAGGAGCTGCCGTTCGCACCGGACCGACGTATGGGCGTTGAAATGGCCCTGCTGCGTGCGCTGGCGTTCCATCCGCGAATGCCGCTGCCTGAGCCCGAGGTTCAACCACAGTCATTCGCCCCGGTCGCCCCCACGGCGGTGTTGACGCCGATGCAGGTGCCTGCCCAGCAGAGTACGCCGCCACCGCCGCGCCATGATGTGCCGCTGTCGGATGCCACCAGCCAGGTGCTCGCCGCCCGCAATCAGCTTCAGCGCGCGCAGGGAGCACCCAAGCCAAAAAAGAGTGAACCGGCAGCGCCAGGCAGAGCGCGGCCGGTAAATAACGCTGCGCTTGAACGTCTGGCATCGGTCTCGGATCGCGTCCAGTCGCGTGCCGCGACAAGCCCTTCTGAGCCACAGACTCCGGTGAAGAAAGAGGCGTATCGCTGGAAATCCACCGCCCCGGCCGAAGCGGTCAAGGTGGAAATCACCACGCCGAAGGCGCTGAAAAAAGCGCTGGAGCATGAGAAGACGCCGGAGCTGTCCGCTAAGCTTGCCGAAGAGTCGCTGGAACGCGACGCCTGGGCGGCTGAGGTCAGCCAGCTGAAGCTCCCTAAACTGGTGGAACAGGTCGCGCTGAACGCCTGGTGCGAGCAGGAAGGCAATCGTGTCTGCCTGCATTTGCGCTCGGGCCAGCGCCACCTGAACTCGGCGAGCGCGCAGCAGGTGCTGACCGAGGCGCTTGGTACATTACGGGGGGCACCGGTTGAATTGACTATTATAGAAGATGATAATCCGGCGGTGCGAACGCCGCTTGAGTGGCGTCAGGCCATTTATGAAGAGAAGCTCGCGCAGGCGCGTGAGTCCATTATCGCGGATAATAACATTCAGACCCTGCAGCGCTATTTTGATGCAGATCTGGATGAAGAGAGTATTCGCCCCATTTGATCGTGAGTCTGACTTACGGTTGTTATCTGTAACGTGACTGAAGAGAGAAGCCTATGTTTGGTGGTAAAGGCGGTCTGGGTAACCTGATGAAACAGGCCCAGCAGATGCAAGACAAAATGCAGAAGATGCAGGAAGAGATCGCACAGCTGGAAGTGACTGGCGAATCGGGCGCAGGTCTGGTCAAAGTCACCATCAACGGCGCGCATAACTGCCGTCGCGTGGAGATTGATCCAAGCCTGTTCGAAGACGACAAAGACATGCTGGAAGATCTGGTTGCTGCTGCATTCAACGATGCTGCGCGTCGTATCGACGAAACGCAAAAAGAGAAAATGGCGTCTGTGTCCTCCGGAATGCAGCTGCCACCGGGCTTTAAGATGCCGTTCTGATGCAAACCAGTCCGCTGCTTACGCAGCTAATGGAAGCGCTGCGCTGCCTGCCGGGCGTTGGCCCGAAATCAGCGCAGCGCATGGCGTTTACCCTGTTGCAGCGCGATCGCAGCGGCGGAATGCGCCTGGCGCAGGCGCTGACCCGCGCCATGTCAGAAATCGGTCATTGTGCCGATTGCCGCACCTTTACCGAACAGGACGTGTGCAACATCTGCACCAATCCGCGTCGTCAGGAAAACGGTCAGATCTGCGTGGTGGAGAGTCCGGCGGACATCTACGCCATCGAACAGACCGGGCAGTTTTCTGGCCGCTATTTTGTGCTGATGGGGCATCTTTCGCCGCTGGACGGTATTGGCCCGGACGACATCGGTCTTGACCGGCTGGAGCAACGGCTGGAAGCCGAAACGCTGACCGAGGTGATCCTCGCCACCAACCCGACGGTAGAAGGGGAGGCGACCGCCAACTATATCGGTGAGCTATGCGCGCAGTATGGCGTGGCGGCCAGCCGAATTGCCCACGGCGTTCCGGTGGGCGGCGAGCTGGAAATGGTCGACGGCACCACGCTGTCGCACTCGCTGGCCGGGCGTCACAAGCTTATTTTCTGAACAAACGGAGGCTGCTTTCACGGCCTCCGCTTGAAAAGTTTCCCCTCTATCCCCATCTCTCCCTCAACGCTTTTAAACCCCATTAAATGGCATTGTTGAGGTCGACTTAGTATGAAAGGACAAGAAACCCGCGGTTTCCAGTCAGAAGTTAAACAACTTCTGCACCTGATGATCCATTCTCTTTATTCCAATAAAGAAATCTTCCTGCGTGAGCTTATCTCTAACGCCTCTGATGCGGCAGATAAGCTGCGTTTCCGTGCGCTCTCTAAGCCAGAGCTCTATGAAGGTGACGGCGATCTGCGCGTGCGCGTCTCTTTTAATAAAGAGAACCGCACCCTGACTATCGCTGATAACGGGATCGGGATGACCCGCGATGAGGTCATTGACCATCTCGGCACCATCGCCAAATCCGGCACCAAAGCGTTCCTGCAATCGATGGGTTCCGATCAGGCGAAAGACAGCCAGCTGATTGGCCAGTTTGGCGTGGGCTTCTATTCCGCATTCATCGTGGCGGATAAAGTGACCGTACGCACCCGTGCAGCGGGCGAAGACGCTGAAAGCGGCGTGTTCTGGGAATCCCACGGCGAAGGTGAATATACCGTTGCCGACATCACCAAAGCAGATCGCGGCACCGAGATCACCCTGCACCTGCGCGAAGGGGAAGACGATTTCCTCAACGACTGGCGCGTGCGCTCCATCATCAGCAAATATTCTGACCATATCGCCCTGCCGGTCGAGATCGAAAAACAGGAAGAGCAGGACGGTGAAACCGTGCTTTCCTGGGAGAAGATCAACAAGGCCCAGGCGCTGTGGACGCGTAACAAGTCTGAAATCAAAGACGACGAGTACAACGAGTTCTATAAGCACATCGCCCACGACTTTACCGATCCGCTGACCTGGAGCCACAACCGTGTGGAAGGGAAGCAGGAGTACACTAGCCTGCTGTACATCCCGGCGCAGGCGCCGTGGGATATGTGGAACCGCGATCACAAGCACGGCCTGAAGCTGTACGTCCAGCGTGTGTTCATCATGGACGAAGCCGAGCAGTTCATGCCGAACTACCTGCGCTTTGTGCGCGGCCTGATCGATTCTAACGATCTGCCGTTGAACGTCTCCCGTGAGATCCTGCAGGACAGCACCGTCACTCGCAATCTGCGTACCGCCCTGAGCAAACGTGCGCTGCAGATGCTGGATAAGCTGGCGAAAGAGAGCGCGGAAAAATACCTCACCTTCTGGAAACAGTTCGGTCTGGTACTGAAAGAGGGCCCGGCAGAAGATTCAGCCAACGTTGAAGCGATTGCCAAACTGCTGCGCTTTGCCTCCACGCACACCGACTCTGCCGAGCAGACCGTGTCGCTGGAAGAGTACATCGGGCGAATGAAAGAAGGGCAGGAGAAGATCTATTACATCACCGCAGACAGCTATGCTGCGGCGAAGAGCAGCCCGCATCTGGAGCTGCTGCGTAAGAAAGGCATCGAAGTGCTGCTGCTTTCCGATCGCATCGATGAGTGGATGATGAACTACCTGACCGAGTTCAGCGGCAAGTCATTCCAGTCTGTGGCGAAAGCCGATGAATCCATCGACAAGCTGGCGGACGAAGTGGACGAAACCGCGAAAGAGGCGGAAAAAGCCCTTGAGCCGTTCGTTGAGCGCGTGAAAACCCATCTGGGCGAGCGCGTGAAAGAGGTGCGTTTCACTCATCGTCTGACCGACACGCCAGCCATCGTCACCACCGATTCTGACGAGATGAGCACCCAGATGGCGAAGCTGTTCGCCGCGGCGGGCCAGAGCGTACCGGAAGTGAAGTACATCTTTGAGCTGAACCCGGATCACGCGCTGGTGAAACGTGCGGCAGAAACCCAGGACGAAGCTCGCTTCGCCGAGTGGGTCGAGCTGCTGTTGGATCAGTCCCTGCTGGCCGAGCGCGGCACGCTGGAAGATCCAAACCAGTTCATTAAGCGCGTGAACGCGCTGCTGCTGGCGTAAGACCCAACAACACCCCTCACCCTAACCCTCTCCCCTGTGGAGAGGGCCGGGGTGAGGGCATTCAGGCCGCATCCTCTAATATATTCCCCTCATTAACCGTTTCAGCCTCCCCGCCTTTCTTGAGCCATACCCGTCTTGATGGTATTGTTTAGCGCTTTTGAAAAATTGAACCAACTTTTGAGGGGATTTTCGCAATGCGTATTATTCTGCTTGGCGCTCCGGGCGCGGGTAAAGGAACTCAGGCTCAGTTCATCATGGAGAAATACGGTATTCCGCAAATCTCTACGGGTGACATGCTGCGTGCCGCTGTTAAATCTGGCTCTGAGCTGGGCAAACAGGCAAAAGACATCATGGACGCCGGCAAACTGGTGACCGATGAGCTGGTTATCGCGCTGGTTAAAGAACGCATTACGCAGGAAGATTGCCGCAACGGTTTCCTGCTGGACGGCTTCCCGCGTACGATTCCGCAGGCTGACGCCATGAAAGAAGCGGGCATCAACGTGGATTACGTGCTGGAGTTTGATGTACCAGATGAGCTGATCGTCGATCGCATCATTGGTCGTCGCGTACATGCTGCTTCTGGCCGCGTTTACCACATCAAATTCAATCCGCCGAAGGTGGAAGGTAAAGACGACGTGACCGGCGAAGAGCTATCCACGCGTAAAGACGATCAGGAAGAGACCGTGCGTAAACGCCTGGTGGAATACCATCAGATGACCGCGCCGCTGATTGGCTACTACTCTGCAGAAGCGCAGGCGGGTAACACCCAATACGCAAAAGTAGACGGTACTAAGCCGGTTGCTGAAGTCCGTGCAGAGCTGGAAAAAATCCTCGGCTAATCGCACCTTTCTCACCCGGCTATCCGGGTGAGAAAAATTCTCATTTCTCCTTTCGCTGCAATTGGTTCCGTTTACGCGCTTTTCAGATACAATTATCAGCCAGTCAAATGGTTATGAGGCGTGAATGAGTCAGGCGAAAACCGGCATCCTGCTTGCCAATTTAGGTACCCCCGAAGCCCCCACCTCCGCAGCGGTTCGCCGTTATCTGCGCCAGTTTTTGAGCGACACACGCGTTGTGGATACCCCGCGCCTGCTGTGGTGGCCCTTGCTGCGCGGTGTGATCCTGCCGATCCGTTCCCCGCGCGTGGCAAAACTGTATCAGTCGGTCTGGATGGATGAAGGTTCGCCGCTGATGGTTTACAGCCGCCGCCAGGAAAAAGCGCTGGCCGCCCGTCTGCCGGATATGCCGGTGGTGCTGGGTATGAGCTACGGCAAACCCTCGCTGGAAAGTGCGGTTAATGAACT